>NZ_JBEONQ010000001.1:0-254833 GCF_040544445.1 Undibacterium sp. GrIS 1.8
TCCACGCCATGATTGCCACTCTTTAAATTTATCCTGTTGCTATTGTCTCATTTGAGGTAAACACTCTGCTTGGCTTTTTATCGTGCAAAGATCTCGTATTTTGCTTTTTTTGAAAGGCGCTATAGTTTCTACGATTTTAAGAAAAAAATCCATTCAATGGATACAAATACCAACGTATTAATTATCTAAATTGCACTTATTTTTAAATAAAATCGCACAGATTGCACGGTCAAATATAATCATTAAAATTTACCTGTTTCAACAATCTTCTCAATTAATGGCCGCTATAAAACATAGTTCGTGCCTTTGGATCCCTAATGCAATCTTTAGAAGAAGTAAAAAACTTATTAGCGGATGTCTTACATCTTGGCCCACAGAAAGAAACCTTAATGGCAGAGTCAATTTTGCTCGGTGGATTAGCAGAATTAGACTCCATGGCTGTCATCAATGTGATTACTGCGTTGGAGGAGCATTTTGGCATTACGATCGACGATGACGAAATTAATGGCAAAACCTTTGAAACTCTGGGCAGTCTCTCTGCATTTGTCGATAGCAAATTAAATTAATGTCCGAGACCAGCACATCACCGGCACCGGCTGAAGCTTTTTTTCAGGGCGCAGCAACAGGTCAACGATTTTGTTTGTACTATCCGCCGGTAAATCCCGCCACTTGTCGCGGCGGTATTATCTATATTGCTGCTTTTGCAGAAGAAATGAACAAAGCACGACGCATGGCGGCAATCCAGGCGCGTAGTTTGGTCGGTTGTGGCTACGGCGTCTTAGTTATTGATTTATATGGCTGCGGCGACAGTAGCGGTGAACTGAAGAGTGCAGATTGGGATATCTGGAAAGCCGACGTCTTGCTGGCAATTAAAGTGCTGCGAGAAAAAATTAATGCTCCAGTCAGCTTATGGGGACTGCGATTAGGGGCGCTGATGGCGCTGGACATTGCAAGAGAACCTTCCCAACAGTTGGAAAAAATCATCTTATGGCAACCTGTTTTGCAAGCTTCATCTTATTTAAATCAATTCTTCCGCTTACGTTTAGCAAGCGACATGCTAGGTAAAAAGGAGGACGCTGTAACGAATAAGTCCGTTCGACAAATGTTAGAAGAAGGGCAAACTGTAGAAGTTGCTGGCTACGAAATAAGTCCGTGCTTAGTGCAAAGCATTGATCATCTTGATGCCGCATGCTGGCACGACTTCTCTGCACAATTACATTGGTTCGAATGTGTAAGCGAGGACAATCAGCCAATATCACCAATTAGAAAAAAACTGATGACATACTGGCTAGACTCAGGTGTCGATCTTCATGTCCATAGCGTCAAAAGTATCGCATTTTGGACTACTCAAGACATTGCTGTTTCCCATGAATTGCTCACTGCTACGACGAATATTTTTAAAGACTCATTAATATGAGATCGCAAGAGATGACATCTGACGTTTTACAAGAACAGGCCGTTAGCTTCAAAGTAAAAGGGGCATGTTTGTATGGCGTAATAAGTACGCCTGCGCAAGCCTCTCCACGCGGTGTTTTGTTTATCGTTGGTGGTCCTCAATATAGAGCAGGAAGCCATCGCCAATTTACCTTATTAGCCCGCGATTTGGCTGCAAATGGTTATAGCGGGATGCGCTTCGATTACCGTGGCATGGGCGACAGCGAAGGCGAATCTCTGCATTTCTCCGAAACGACAGAAGATATAAAAGCGGCATTAGACTACTTCTTTAAAACGCAAACCCATTTACAAGAAGTCGTACTGTGGGGGCTGTGCGATGCAGCGTCAGCTGCCCTGTTTTATGCACATCAAGATCAACGGATAACAGGGCTAATTTTGCTCAACCCCTGGGTCAGAACTGAGGCTGGAATTGCAAAAACGTATCTAAAACATTACTACGTCCAAAGACTATTCACAGCAGAATTCTGGAAAAAAATGTTGCTGGGTAAAGTTAGATTTTTTACGTCGGCTAAATCATTGGTGATGCAATTGCGCCAGGCAGTAACAAGTAAGAACGTACATTCAGATTCTGAAGAACAACTTGGCTTGCCCGAAAAAATGTTATCTGGGTTACAGCGTTTTAAAGGCAAGACATGTATTATTTTGAGTGAAAACGATCTGACCGCGCAAGAGTTCTCTGATCTGGTTTCCAGCTCTGCTGATTGGAAAAAATTACTCACGTCACCACGACTGAAACAACTTACGCTAGCTGGTGCCAATCACACCTTTTCGCAGAGAAAATGGCGGGAACAAGTAGCTAGCTGGACAACAGAATGGCTTAAAAGCTGGTAAATCTAAAAAATGAATCTTGAAGAATCAATACTGACGAATGAATATTAATGAATGAATACTAACGACACAGCCCGCGCTAAGCTCAATTCAGAAACCGCACAATTCCCCTGGACAGAGTTATTACGTTACTTCGCAGCAGGCGATGTGATTATGGTTGCCGACCAACATGATCTGGTCGAAGTTGGGCTCCAAATATCGATGGATAATAAATCTCTGGTTCAGCAATGGCTAGACGAAGGAACCATTAGTAAAGTCAGTGATTTACAAGCACAAGCCTGGCTTGAGAGTGACGCGCATTTATGGACAGTGGTCGTTAAACCCTGGATATTGGTGCAGCAAAGGGAAAGCGATTAATCACTTTGACGATTCAGGCTAAATTTGCTCCAAGTTTTAACGATGTTAGTAGCGAACTGCACTCAGATATAATGCGCCGTATGAGTAAAAGCCTTGCCTGCACCGAAGTCTCTGCAGGACGCTAAAAATATACTCCTTCCTGTTTTAATTAACTCCTGTGAAACCTCTCTCTAATTTAATGCTCATGAAAAAGAATTCATCTCTCCTCTTGGCAAGCTTGGTTCTGGCACTCGGTTATGGCGCATTGCCATTAACTGCCACTACAGCCTATGCTCAAACTGAAGCGGCAACTCCAGAAAAAGCAGAAACTGTACGTCCTGAAATGGGCAAACCACTCAATGAAATTCAAGAATTACTGAACAACAAACAATTTCCGCAAGCTTTAGAAAAAATTAACGCGCTGGATGCGTTTGAAAAGAAAACGCCTTATGAGGCATTTGCCATTGATCGCATGCGTGCAGTCGTTGCATCAGGTACCAACAACACTGACATGCTGGCGAGCTCATTTGAAGGCATGCTTAAAACTAATTTTTTAAAAACGCCGGAGCAACTTCGTCTGATCGAAGCCATGGCAGGAACTTATTTCAATGAAAAGAAATACGATCTGGCAAAAAAATGGGCATTGCGTTACTTAGAAAAAGACAATAGCAGCCAGCCAGTACATACCCTGTTAGCCCGCTCCATGTACTTGCAAAATGATTTTGCAGGTGCGGCAACTGAGCTGAAGCAATTGTTGAAGGCCGACGAAGATGCTAAACGAACACCAAATAATGACAATCTGCGACTCTTGGGCAATTGCTATCAGCAGCTAAAAGACAACGCAGGCTACATTACCGTTTTAGAGGCGCTGGTCACTTACTATCCTAAAAAAGAATACTGGGGTGATTTGATCTACCGCGTAGAACGTAAGCCAGGATTCTCGGATCGTTTGCGTCTGGATTTATACCGTCTTCTGTTAAAGACAGACAATATCGAAGACGCCGCACAATTT
This sequence comes from Undibacterium sp. GrIS 1.8, assembly GCF_040544445.1. Lineage (NCBI taxonomy): Bacteria > Pseudomonadati > Pseudomonadota > Betaproteobacteria > Burkholderiales > Oxalobacteraceae > Undibacterium > Undibacterium sp. GrIS 1.8. The sequence goes on from NZ_JBEONQ010000001.1 coordinate 3,632, forward strand.
GTTGAAATGGCTGAACTCGCTCTGCTTGCAGGTTTGCCGCTAGAGGCACAAAAAGCTGTGGATGCAGGCTATGCCGCGAACATCTTGGGACAAGGCAAAGATGCAGCTAAGCACAAAGTATTGCGCGACAAAGTCAACAAACAAGCGGCTGATGATGCCAAAACTCTTGATGCCGGCGAAGCAGCAGCCAAGTCATCTAAAAATGGTACCGGCATGGTCAACATGGGTTACAACTTCGCTATCCATAATCAATACGACAAAGGTATTGCGTTGATCAATGACGGTATCGCTAAAGGCGGCTTAAAAGCACCCGAAGAAGCCAAGCTGCACTTAGGCCTGGCCTATTTGCAATCCGGCGATAAAGTAAAAGCAGCTGAAGTTTTTAAAACGATCCAAGGCAGTGATGGCACCGCTGATCTGGCTAAATTATGGATGTTGATGAAATAAACTAATTAGCTTGCAAAATGCTGGTTTGACTTTGCTGGTTTGACTCTGATCACCTGATTCGGGCGGTCAGAAATTCCAGTAACAACGGGTCTGAAAATCAAAAGGGATGTGCAAACAATGCGCATCCCTTTTTCTATCCGGGATCAGATTAGACCTTCGGGTATAAGCTTACTTTTAAGACTCAATTCTTTGAGTTATTCCATATACCCACTATAGTATATTTTATTTGTCCATATAATCATTGGACTATAGGGTATTTTCTATATATTTTTGCGGGAGTATATTAATTCGACTAAACCACTGAGCTAAAAATATCTGCTTAAAACTCTCCCCAAAAAAAAGGCACCTCCGAAAAGGTGCCCATTAAATCAGTCACATGCGCTCTAAACATGCACTGAAGATACTACCCCGAGAAAAACTTTACCTCTGATGCGAGAACCGACAACCTGGCTCTCGCATCGATACTCATATAACGGTACCAATTAAGAATGGTAAGCGGATTCACCGTGGCTGGTGATGTCCAAACCTTCGCGCTCTTCATCTTCAGGCACACGCAGACCGATGACCAGATCAACTAATTTGTAAGCGATCAGAGAAACGATACCGGACCACAGTATTGTCGTACCAACTGCCGTTGCCTGGATTTGAACCTGACCAATGATGGAGTAGGCATCAGTAGACATTTTGTTGGTGACGTAGTCCATGATGCCCTGACCACCAAGAGCAGGTGATGCAAACACACCTGTCAACAAAGCACCCAAAATACCACCGACGCCATGCACACCAAACACGTCCAATGAATCATCTGCACCCAGCAAGCGTTTCAGGCCATTGACGCCCCACAGGCAAATCACACCTGCCAGCAAACCAATGATCAAGGCACCCATAGGACCGACGAAACCACAAGCTGGTGTAATCGCAACCAGACCTGCGACCGCACCGGAAGCACCACCCAGCATAGATGGCTTACCTTTAGACATCCACTCACCGAAAACCCAGGAAACAGTCGCAGCAGCAGTAGCCAGCAAGGTATTGATGAAAGCCAATGCAGCGACATCGCCTGCTTCTAAAGCAGAACCTGCATTGAAACCAAACCAGCCCACCCACAATAATGACGCACCGATCATGGTCATTGTCAGGGAGTGTGGTGCCATCGATTCTTTACCGTAACCAACACGCTTGCCAATCAAATAAGCACCGACCAAACCTGCAACCGCAGCGTTGATGTGAACGACAGTACCGCCAGCGAAGTCTAACGCACCTTTTTGCTGCAAAAATCCACCTTTCAACAACTCGGTTGCGCCAGTAGCCGCATCTTTAATCGCATCAGGGCCAGTCCAGAACCAGACCATATGCGCGATCGGCAAGTAACTGAAAGTAAACCACAATACGATAAACAGCAGAACGGCGGTGAACTTAGCACGCTCAGCAAATGCGCCGATGATCAGACCGCATGTAATCGCTGCAAATGTCGCTTGGAAAGCCACATAGACAAACTCAGGAATCACAACACCTTTACTGAAAGTTGCCGCAGTAGAGAAAGTTGCTTTAGCCGGATCCCAAATACCGTTGAGGAAAAGGCGATCAAACGAGCCAATAAATTTGCCACCTTCTGTGAATGCCAATGAGTAGCCGTAAATGCACCACAGCACGATAATCACTGCAAAAATCATGAAGACCTGCATTAAGATTGACAGCATATTTTTAGAACGAACCAAGCCGCCGTAGAACAAAGCCAAGCCTGGAATTGTCATCAAAATGACTAACAAAGTAGATACCATCATCCAGGCAGTATCGCCCTTGTTGGCAACAGGTGCAGGTGCTGCAACAGCGCCAGAAGCGGCTGTAGCATCTGTCGCCGCTGCCGGTGCTACTGGTGCCACGGCAGCACTGGCCGCTGCGGATGCCATTTCAGCAGGCACTGATGCAACGGCTGGCGCAGTAACAGCAGCAGTAGAAGCTGGTGCATCCACTTTGGCAGATGCTTCATCGGCTGCGATTGCCGACGATGCAAAGCCAACGGACAGGAACAAGGCGCTAGTTATCAACGCTTTGCAGAATGTTTTTTTCATGTGTGATCTCCCTGATTCCACGATATCGGTCACAGTGCGTCGTTGCCGGTTTCACCGGTACGAATACGCACAACTTGTTGCAAGTCATAGACAAAAATTTTGCCGTCACCGATTTTCCCGGTACGAGCAGCAGTCTCTATCGCTTCAATAGCACGATCAACAATCGCATCATCTACCGCAGCTTCAATTTTTGTCTTAGGCAAAAAATCGACGACATATTCAGCACCGCGATACAACTCGGTATGCCCTTTTTGACGTCCGAAACCCTTGACTTCAGTGACTGTAATCCCTTGCACACCAATAGCAGACAGTGCTTCTCGCACCTCGTCTAGCTTAAAGGGTTTAATAATGGCGGTAATCAGTTTCATGCTGACCTCTATTTAATAAATGTTTTAGAACGACTTCAGTGCGGAGAAAACTACGCTTGTCTTACCGGTAAATTTGCCGGCAGGAGTAAAGTACAATTTTTCGTCAGCGTTAGTTCCGATAGCGGCAAGGCTAAAAGTAACGCCTACAAATTCTTTAGTCACACCGATTTTCCAATCTGTGTAGGAAGAAGCACTATTGTTTTTGACTGTTTGGTGGCCTGCGTGCAAATTCAGTGTGTAACCAGATTCTGGTACGACTTCTACGTTGGCACCGATATCAAGATAACCGCTGTTTTTACTATCGACGAAACCGAAAAGATTCGTCACAGAGTGTGAATATTTTGCATAGACCGGACCGTAGCCAACTTGACCATAGATTTCCGTCGTGTTTGCATTTGCAAAACCTGGCACGCTACCTAGTCCGTTGGATGGATATACGTAGGAGAGAAAACCAACATCATAAGAAACGTCTTTAACGATTTCGCCACGTTTGCCACCATAGATATCCCACTCGATATTGCCGTCACCACCAGCATCTTTAGTCCATTTGATCGTTGATAACCAAGTACCAGCGTAAAAACCTGTTGGGTTATGTGTATAGTCAGCACCGCCTTGTAAAGCGGGATTTAGACGAGATTGCGAAATGCCGCGATAGCGGTAATCGCTTACACCACCAATATTGAAACTAACTTCGTTGTCCGGCTTAGCATCTTCTGCATGGGCTAAACTCGCGCCAAATGAGGCTGCTACTGCGACTGCTAATAATAATTTTTTCATCGTACTTTCCCATTTTTAGTTATGTTACGGTTTAAAAAACTTTTATCATTCGTACCATTAGCAGGAGTCGTGCCAAGTCTGGATTTAAACAAAATAAAATTTGCTAATTTGATGAATCATCCGCAGCAAACATCGTAAAAATTCATATTAGAGGGAGCATCTAAGTTCATAGATGTGTTTGTTACGTTATGATTTCACTCTGCTTAGCGTATAGTTAGGTATTAAATAGGCAATACAATTCTGGACATCAAGAAAAATGCACCAATACTTGGCGCCATAAAATTACACACCTAAATTAACTGCACTAATTTTGTGCATAAAAATCGACCAATAGGAAATCAATATGAACAAGCAAGATTTTTTTAGTGATATTCAAACCAAAATTAACCAGGTGTTAGAAAATTCACCAGCCAAAGACATTGAAAAAAATGTCAAAGCGATGATGAGTCAGGGTTTCTCCAAACTGGATTTGGTTACCCGGGAAGAATTTGATATCCAGGCGCAAGTCCTGGCAAAAACCCGTGCCAAGTTAGAGGCATTAGAAGCGCGCATCGCTGCGCTAGAAGTACCGGCCGATAAAACTTAAACACTAAGCTCAAACAATAATGTCACTCGCCGTACTGAAAAGCCGTGCCCTTACCGGGATGGAAGCACCAGAGGTCACTGTGGAGGTGCATCTGGCAAATGGTCTTCCCTCGTTTACGATTGTGGGTTTGCCCGAAACTGAGGTCAAAGAATCTAAAGATCGCGTCAGAGCGGCTTTGCAAAATGCGCGGTTTGATTTCCCTACCAAGCGCATCACTGTCAATCTGGCACCCGCAGATTTACCTAAAGTATGAACAATATTTTTATTTGAGAATGCACATCGCTATATGCGAATAGCACATAGATAAATAAGAACCTATGGTCGAAAAGAAAGAACGCGCCGCTTTTCATCCTCAATTTTACGTCGACGGCTTGGCGCGAATTTTGTGGATCGGGCAACTGAAAAAGGTAAACGAACACAAAGGCTCATCTTGGATAAGAGTCTATTGGATTGAAATTGAAAGTAATGTCCATCATCCTAATTTCAACCATTGTGCTCCAGCTGCTGATGCAATAGTCCAGAATATAGATTTACCAATCGGTTATTTACCACTGATTCATATAAATGCAATATTGCACAAAGGCTTAGTCGTAAGTCCCTGGAAAGACGGAAAACTGCCCTTCGAATGTCGGTCAAACGGCCGCAGTAAAATTGATTTCTCAAGGGGAAATTTAACGGTATTTAATCGGCGAGAAATCGACGAGCTAAATGAGCCGATCTTAGCCTTCAAGGCAGATCGTTTAAAGGAGATGCCGGACTCAAATGCAAAGTGCATTGGCGTTCGCATTGGAGAGGATCCATACGCAATTATTTTTCCTTGCGCTGAAATTTTACGTTTTTTCTATTGCACTTCTTCCACCATGGCAAACGTGTTATTCGATGGACGTATTTTTGAACCAGAGAAGCACTTATTTGATGCCTTAGAAGGAAGGTCCTTTGGACCTTTAGAGGGACACGTTTTCATCACATTAAGAAAGCAAATGCTTGATAGTGATGCAAAGATCATTGCATCATTTTTTTCTGACCCCAAAGTGCTTAGTGCTGCGCAGTTAATACATCTGGAAGCCATTCGTAAAGAAGGTATTTATAGAGATGTTCTCGCCTATCCACCAGTAGATGGTGAGGTAGACCTTGAGTTCTTCTATATACCGATCAAAACAGGTGGAAAAACTCGTATTTTTGTTACTAAATTGATTAAGAGCTATCATCAAACAAACTTCAATACTTTAGAGTTTGACCGCGAAAACAACTTTGAGGATGCGCCAAGTAATAAAGATGGCGAGGTAGACGAGGTGCCCTGTGATTTAGAGGGAGATCCGGCGGAAGCAAATCCACCAACCATGGCGGACGGCACTTACATGGATCCTCGCCTGGCAGCAGATTTTAGGAGAATCGAATTAGGGAGCAGATTTCCCGAAATAATGAGTATTCCATGGAATAAAATCCCCGCATCAAAAACAAACCTACCTGCTCGACGTCGCAGACTGCGTAATGTAACGTCTCTCTTACGTAGTTTAACAACGGCTAAAGGAAACGGTAAGGGCGAATCTCTAAGGAAAGTAAACATTCAAGCTCCGACTGATTTCGAGTCTGAGCCCACAGAATCTAACGAGATATCACGTGAAATTGGCAGCATGGCTTATCAAAGAACCATTCGCCTTTTGCAAAATGCAGTTGATGAGAAAATTGTAACCGTTACGTTTTTAGAAGGAATATTGCCGCATTTCACTATTATTGATGGCGTTTATTTCAACGTATACCCTTCTAATTTTAGAAGCTATTTCCCGAGACAAATGTTTCATTTAATAAGCAAAATGCCTCTTAAAGCTCGCTTTGTCTTGATCGCAGAATTAAAAAAAGGCGAAGAAATACGGTATTTGGTCGATTTCCAGCAAAGAAAAGAGCAGGAACTTAGTTATCAAGTGTTGTGGGTAAGAGACGGAAATAGCTCAACGGAAATATTGAGAAAGTTAAAAGAAGCTCTATTTGCTTATGCGGCAACAAAAACAGTCGGAACGAAAGCCTTCATCAACGTAGCTGGTTTGAATTGGAGCTCATTCAAACATAAACCAGAAAAAGTTTCTGGTCAGTGGATTGTGAATCAGACGTTTGGAGCGAAACCTAAAAATTAAATAGCGTGCCTAATTGAAACGTCTTTACCAGCATGGCGGCTTGGAGTGCACATGCAAGTGCTAAAACTCAATATATGTATGTCCCAAGCCTGTACGGAGCTCGCTTCATTTAGAGATGACCTGCCCGAGGCACTTGCACTAGTGCGGAGTATTTATCCAGCGTTGGTTATCTTTGAACTTTTTATGCTTCATATAAAGCGAGCGTCGACAATTTGTTGCTGCAATCGGCTAATAAGCGCTTCTTTTTCGATTTGTTCGCCATGAGGAGCACTTTGTATAAGCTCTTCAATTTTCGTAATAAAAAAAACGGAATTTTTGTGCTCGATAGTCGACGATTTTCATTTTGAACTCAGAGTTTGCAGGGGGTGCGGAAATTTTCTTGGACTACTTTTGGGAGTGGTTCATGTACTCATATGAAGAACGTCTTCGGGCGGTGAAGCTATATATTAAGCTCGGTAGGCTCTGCAAGGCGACAATTCGTCAATTAGGTTACGCGACAAAGAATTCGTTAAAAGCGTGGCATAACGAATTCCAAGAGAGCGGCGATTTAAAGAACGGGTACGTTCGCCCAACACCGAAGTATTCGGAAGAACAAAAGAATGTGGCACTGAACCATTACGCAAATCATGGACGCTGCATTGTCTATACCGCAAAGGCGCTGGGATATCCCGACCGAGCGAAACTAAGAGAATGGGTTCGCGAACGATACCCGGAAACTGCACATTACGTCGTTGGTAAAATTGGTAGGCCGAGAGTTACTTTGGCGTCCAAACGCGCTGCCGTGTACGAGTTATGCACAAGGGAAGGAAGTGCAAAGGACGTTGCGCAAAAGTTGGGCGTTGATCTAGTAACCCTTTACAACTGGAAGAACCAATTACTTGGCCGAGAGGCCTCAGCTTCTATGAAACAAGACAGACGCTCATTGGCAGATTCGGATCGTGACAAATTGGAGCGGCAAGTTGAAACACTCAAGCGCGACATGGGGGTGCGGATAAAAACTTGGACTGATTTATGTCGTTAAGCCGAGACTCTCGCGATATTCTAGTGGACTGCGAGAGCCAAGGGAAATTTTAATCCGTTTTTCGTTGTACCAACGAATGTATGAGTCAAGTGCCTGAATAAACTGCTCAATGGTAGTCGCTTGCCATTCCCTAAGATAGAACATTTCTGTTTTCAGCCGCCCGAAGAATCCTTCGCATGCCGCATTATCAGGCGAGCACGCTTTGCGCGACATCGAACGAATCAACTTTGCATCACTGATCCTCGATAGCCACCCAGGCCAGCGATAATGAGCCCCACGATCAGAGTGAACGATGGGCCGGTCGTTGCTATTGACCACCGTCTCGATGGCGGCATCCAACATCGTGTTGACAAGCTTTGCGTCTGGACTCATGCCGATTGACCAACTGATGACCATGCCATCGAAGCAATCAATCATCGGCGATAGATATACCTTGCCGGCCGGGATATGAAATTCCGTGATGTCGGTGAGCCACTTCTCATTGGGGACTGCGGCACGGAAATCGCGATTGATTACATTCTCTGGTGCAGGGCAGATTTCGCCTAGGTAGGAACTATAACGGCGTCGCTTGACCTTGGCGACGATCAAGCGTTCTTGCTTCATCAAACGCTGCACGACCTTTTCCGAGAGGAAGACCTGCTGCTTGCCCAGTGATGCCTGTATCCGACGATAGCCGTAGCAACGGTGATTGAGTTCAAAGATCTCAGTGATGGTGCTACGCACACCACCATATTTGTCAGCAAGCTGCAATCGGGCCCGATGATAAAAGTAGGAGCTGCGCGCCAGACCCAGCTTAGTAAGAAGTTCTGGCAGTACATAAGTCTCTCTCAGGGCATCAACTAACATCGTCTTCTCCTGATTGCGCAGAAGGTGCAGGTCGATGCCCTGGCCTTTTTTTATTATTTCGTTGGCCTTCTTTAAGAGATCATGTTCTAGCTGCAGATGTCGGATGTCGCGTCGAAGCGATTCGATTTGTCGCTCCAGTTCCGCACATTCAGGTTCTGGCGGTGAGTCTTTGTAGCATTTCATGGATGCTAGGGCCTCACGGCCAAGTAGTTGATTTGTCCATTTATATAGCGTCGTCCTGTCCACGTCCAGCTTTTGTGCAACTACTTGCGCGCTTTCTTGTCGTGTGCAAAGTTCAATGACCGCTGCCTGCTTGAACTCTTGGGGACGTAATAGTCCCGAGACTTTGCCAACAATCCGCTTCTCTGTTTCGGGGTGCAGTTCATTGATCCAGTCGCTCAGTGTCTTTCGCCCGGGATAACCCAATGCCTTGACCGTGGCAGCAATGCAGCGACCGTGATTAAAGTAATGTTCAACAACCTCTTTCTTCTGCTGCTCAGAATACGTCGGTTTCCTGCACGCATAGCTTTCCGGCAAATCACAACATTCTTCGAATTCCCGATGCCAGCTCTTGAGAGCATTCTTTGTCGGGTAACCCAGCTGCAAGATGGTCGGCGCAGTGCGCTTCCCAAATTTGATGTAGAGCTTTACTGCTCTAATACGATCTTCGTATGAATACATGAACTACCTCCAAGTAGTCCAAGTTTTTATCCGCACCCCCTCTGTATCAGTTTACAACCGCTGCTGACATTCGTCCTGTACGGCTTGGTTATGAGCGGTGATGCGCTGTGTTCTCTCATACGCTTGGGTCGGAGAATCAAAAGTCTTAATGACTGCGTCGTGTGCTTTTTGAGCTCCACGGGCTGCTTTGCGGAGCTGCCAATAACGGAATGGAGATCGGACGATCGCGAGTGTTTTCGAAGACTTTAATCTAGCCAATCCAATTTGAGCTTGGCGCAAAATGAGCTGACTCGGCGCGAAGGCCAACTCACGCTCTTCTACTTCGCTAGCTTTCTTTAGCGCTTGAATACGCGCGATTTCGTCGTCGTAGCGATTAATATGCGATTTTACGAGTACGACCTTGAGGAATAGGAGTTGGGTAATTTTCGACGACACGTCGTCATCCGGAGTACTTATAGATGGAATGTCAGTAATCAAAATTTGCTCATTAAGTTTTGGGTTGTTGGTACGCACTCGATATTTGGCCAAGTAGGGTAAATTGGAAGAGGTCATACAAACAACTCTCATCTAATTCCTTGGTGTTGATCAATGGCCAGTTACCAGAAAACTCTAGATCTATAACGGTGTTCCCGGCAGATTTTTTATAGTCTGCTGTCCTGCTCGATACGCTTTCGGAGAGGGCTGTTCATCCTTAAGTCGGTCCGCTCTGACTAGAACAGGTGCTACAAAGATTAGCTTACGCTCTTTGCTACCAACTCCATGTGTCTGCATCCTAAAATGTCCACGACGCCAATGCGGTGCAACAGCGTGGCCACTAACATCGTATTGGTGTGTCGCTATTAACCCTTGAGGGCCGACCATAATCCGGTCATACAGTGAGGTAATTTTTCTGCCGAGCTTCGCTTGCTTTTTGGGGCCAATTCCCTGCATACGTTGTTGTGCATCGCTGTAGTCATTGATCTGGATATGTCGCGCCTCTTTTAATCCCAAATACAAAAATACCTTCGCTACATAGTTGACCAAATCAGTAATCTGTTTCTGATCAACTATTTTGATACTTTTTTCTTTGTCAGCGAGTTGCCGAACCCAGTCCGATAACAGCATTTGAGGTGATTCAATGGGATGCTCTAAGCGCAGGAAGCCGTGATGTCGATTATGTCGTTTGATCACAAATATCAACTGCAATTGTTTTGCTGATATTTGTGTATCGAGCGATTCCTGCGTATTTGATACAAAACAAAAGACGCCATCTGCGACAGCCTCGGCATCCTCAAAAAAACAAGGTAGGGAATGGGCTGCTTGATCACCAAATCGCAAATACTGTGCAGCAAATGGTAGCGCCAACATTCCCATCGGAAAGGCTTGATCGACATCAGCGTGTGTCAGCAATGTTTCCAATGCGGCGGTAGTTTCTATTAACGTCCCTTGCCGTCGGGCATACAATAGATTGCTACTGATGTGTATCGCAATACCGTTAACAATAGAGCGCCATCGCTCTGCATCACCGCTTCGATCCAATGAAATTAAACTGAACAAAAAATTTTCAACTGCCAGCATTCCAGCTTCACAGGTGAACTCTGGTTTCGACCACCGTTGCAAAAGTGCCTTACCTGATTCGTTGCTATTCAGAATCCGTTGCCATCCCTCTAGCGCCGCTGAATTGCGAAACTCCACCGGGTAAGGTAAGTCACCCAATTCCCTGATCATCGTCTTCTGGATCAAGGGAGTAAGTTGAGTAATAGTCAGCCGGCGACGCAGTTCATCGTGGGACATATTTGCTAACGATGGAGGCATTATTTTCTACTACGATGAAATGTGAATACAAAGTTATCCGTGTGTAGCACTCACTAGACTAGCGATCAATAAACAACCGCAAGCCGAACGGTTCCCATGTAAAGCAACCATGCGACCACCAACCAAATAGGTCACAGCACCTTCGACAATAGGATTTGCACCGTGTCCCTTTTGTGGACACTGAACTGTGTCTCCGACACGTGCAATACCAACACCATTGATCGTATGTGTGACGGAAGCACTAATCACGACACCACCGTGGGATGTTTTATCGCCTAAGCGAACTACGGGAAGGGGCATATTCTGTTTTTATAAATTTACGGGTAGGTGGATAATCTGATAGTCAGTCAATAAAAAGGTCGTCTCTCTGTCTTGATTAGTACCACCAGAACACTTTTCTGATATTTTTTTGCACATTTATTTATCTAATCACTTGGTTTTAAATCGAACAAATTAGCTGATCATCAGCCTTCCTCCGTGCTTATTCAGTATGTACCCAAGTCACGTCACGACCATTGTGTTGTGGTAGCAAATCGCCTTTGTCAACATGGAGTCTGCCATTCAGATCATCCAGAACAGCCCATATCCCCGACTTTGGACAAGTTGTGCCGCTGAGGGCAGACAGAACATCGTCATTGACAACCAATGGAGCTGATTTTGCTACTTTTGTTTCTAATGGGAAGTAGTTACTTTCTTCTGCGGGTATAGCACCATCAAGATAGCGTATGTCTTCCCATAGCAAACGCCAGGTAACATCAAACTTACGACTAGTTCCATCCGCATCCCATAAAAGTGGTGCAGGCACACCAGCTAATAAATAATTCATACAGCCATCTTTGGTTTGCGGTTCGTAAATACCATACACGGGAACCTCTTCCCCAGTTTTTACTAATGTTGGTATTTCCGGTTCCGGAACTTCGACTAAATCAGGTGAAATGCAAACACGTACCAATTCTTTTTTCATCCAGTCACCCCAAAACTCGGGGGCAGCTCCACCGGACATGGAAGGTTGAAAATAGCCAGTATCATCAGAACATAGAAAAAATTCTGCGATAGCTTCTGTCATCGCTTCTACATATTTACCATCATAAAAATGGTCTCCCTGTGGACCATGATTGACTAACTCGCTGTGCCAGGATTGCGCTATTTCAGAGGCGTCTCTTAACAATCCGAGACTGTTATACAAAAATACCGTCCTGTCACCTTTACCTAATTGCCTCAATGCTTGTTCGAATAGCACCTGTGCTTTTAAAATTTCTGGATACCGATCATCCCAATCGGTTCCCTCCATCAATCCATCTGCGTGGGGCTCTTCAATAACCTGCTTCTCAAAAATATCCGCAAAGCGATCAAAGGCATCTGCTTCGCGTTTCCAGGCGGTATAGCTCGTCTTACGCTTCAGGTACCAGAACATTTTCTGACGATCTTCCGGCGTCATGTCCTTACCTGACCATTGCGTTTTAAATATATCAAGCAATCCCATCATGTTCCTTTTGAATAGGTTTTTTCACTATCACGTTGTTGTTTGGCAGCACCTGCAGTCACTGCTTGTTTCACTGCTTCGTCTTTGACCTTGACTTGAATTTCAGTGACACCTAATCGTTCCGTCATTGAGGCTCCCGGAATCACTTCTTTATCGTAGCCAACCTTTTTGTTGATACCTGACCAACCACTTTGACGGATCTCAACCACCACGCCGTTTGGCATCGTCATTTTTCCTCCGCCTTTTTTGTAAAGCATGTCAGTCGCTGCCATAAGATCCTTTTCAAAAAAGGCGTCAATAACTGCTTGTTTTCCGCCACCTTCGAGATATTGCCCGGCGATTTTTTTACTAAATTGTTCTGATACTACGCTGGTACAGGCAGGTACTTTGACACCTTTTGGGATATGTACTACTGACACCCAACCATTGCGATTCCATTCGTCAAGAACAGCATATTGTTCTCGCCACTCTTTTGCGGTTTTCGGTGGTGCACCTCGTCCCCAAAATTGTCCAATGGGGTTTGATTTCCCAACCTCTACCCCATGTGTCTCCCCTTTGGGGCCAAATGACCGAAACAAGGTTTCTCCCTCAAGCATTTCGTTTTTAATGGGACCGGTTGCTGCTGCAATTGCCGAGTAATATTTAACTTCCTCGCCGCCAACAGTCGCTGAATCAGCACGTTTCATCAAATTAGGAAAGCCAGCCTCATATTGGTAGACTTTTCTAATGTCACTCTCTCTTTTTACGGCTGCCAAATTCTGGCTGTACTTCCCAGCATGCACAATTTTCTTAGCAGCGCCACTTTCAATGATCCTAGCTTCTTCAACATAGGTGACCGTTTTTTGACCTGTCTGCGCCATGATGGCTTTGGCTTTACTTGGAGGTGGTACGCCACCAGCATGAATATACTTTTGTAGGTACTCTAGATCTTCATGAAACTTCTTTAATGCTTCTGGAATCATTTTGTCACCCAGTTTTTTGATCTGAGTAAAACCAGCCGATAGCTGCTCCATGCGTGACACTAGACTTTGTGGCAAGGCTGCTTTGAAACGTAATGCATAGCGATCAATGGCAAGAATAATCGTGTCGCAAAAGCTGCGGAACTTGGTCAGGATTTCGCCTTCGTATTTCAAGACGTCTAATGCCTTAAACCATTTCTCAGCGTTCTTATGACCTATGCGATTGAGGAACTGAATCACCTCGTCAGCTAGCTTGGCTGCTGCAACGCTATCTTTTACGACGAGTTCGGTTACTCGTAAAGAAATCCGTCCAACACCTTTGATCACGCCGCCAATAACGGGAATCAGCGCAAAGATAAAGATGACGAGAAGTACCCACTCCATGGTGTGGGTACGTTTTTCTTCGCTGGTCGCCAGTCCTGTACCTACCGCTAAAAGATCGCGCACGGCAGTGACATCGCCTACAACAGGGATCATGCCGATAACAGCATCAGTAATAATTTGGGACAGACTTTGCTTTTCATTCCATGCACCTTTGACTGTGCCTAGCAGCCATTGACCTGCTTCAGCGGAGAGGAGTTTGAATTCCTTAAAGCTTAATCCTCCAGGGGCGCCATCGCTCATACTGCATCCTCCACTGTCGATGTCCCTCTAGGAGGGAAGTAGTTGGCGAAGACTGCATCAATCTCTGCGCGTGTAGCACTGGCAACGTAGTGAGAATTAGGAATCATTTGTTTGAGCTGGTACGGAATTGCTGCCCGCGCACCAAGTTCTTTTTCCGCACGAGGGGGAATCATTTGTTGCAATGGTTTAAGCAAGCCAGCAATATTTTGTAATGCAGGGGCGATCATTTTGGGAGCCTGATTGATCATTGCTTGCAGCGCATACTTTTGACGTGTCAGACAATCCGCAAAAGCACTAGGCTTATGTATCTGCTCACTAAAGCAGGCAAAGCTTTGTTGCCAGACTGTGAGAACAGCTTGCACTCGTTCCAGCACTGTCGCTTTGTGCTGGTTAAGATTAAGTTGTAGAAACCAAGCGATACTGTTTCCTTGCCCCTCATAATTCAGATAGTGAATAATGTCAGCCCCATATTCTTGACAGCTTTTACCGACGCCTAGTTTGAATTCAAACGGGAGATCAATCGTACTCAGCGCAATGCGACTAACATTGGAGATCAGGTAGCCTTCACCTGGCACAAAGCCGAGCGCCATAATGGTGAGTAACCTCCATGCCTGAGCCTCCGGTGATTTACCACGCTCCATCGTAAATGGATCAGGATCGCCATAGATATGCTCTGTTCCATTGAGCATCATAGCGACGATCATTGCCCAATTCTTCAAGACGTTGGTATCGGTCTTTAGTGGCACCATGCGTAGGCTCAGCTCAGTCAAGGCTTTGCCACAGGCGAGTTTATTTGTCCAAGGCTCTGTATTCAAGTTCTGCCAAAGCCACACTTGTAATTGAGTAGCATGGTATTTCAGTTCTTTCTCGGATAAGCCGAGTGCATTGATTGCTTGATCTGAGACTAAACTCATTTTTTTGTTCCTGTTGGCGCGTATTTATCCAACTTTGCGTCCATATCCTCTTTGGTCATGGTGGGCTTGTAGTCGGGATTGGTCACGCCTTTACGGTCTGTCGCAGCTGGCTTTTTCCCCACATACAATGCACATAACTGGCCGTCGGTAGTGCCCATGCTTGTTTGCATCATTTGTACCTGCGCTAACGGTGTGGACTTTTCCGATACGACTTTCCCTTTGTATTTTTTAGTTTGCTTTAACGTACCGTAAAATTTATTCTCACAATCCATAATTTCAGTCGAGACCATTTCATCGACCAGTTGTCCGTTGTCTTTTTCTGCCTTCTTATAGACATAGCGATACGATCCCACTAAAAAGTTTCCTGAAATGGAGTCTTTTTTGTCAAGCATCGATTCTGGTGTCGCCTTGAATTTACCCGACTGCATCGTGAATGTTTTACTCATCTGGATTTTTGCATCGCCATCAATAGAGGGGCCAGCATCGATCCAATCAGCGGGCGACTCAGCATAGGCGACGGTACAGGTGATACTCAGTGCTATCAAAGCTAAACGTGCAGAATTGTGCAGTGAGTGAAGTACTGTTTTTTTAAAAAAGATACGCATTATTTTGTTCCTGGGTCTGGGTTGGGTTTAGGGCCATATTTATCGAGTAACGCATCTATATCTTTGGTACTCGGTTTCGGTTTGTGGTTTGGCATGGGTTCCATACCCTTGCGTTCGTATTGACCCGGCATTGCACCAAATCGCACTTCGCCAGTACCCGCGGGTACATCAGTGAGAATTGCACGACCAGCTCCATCAAGTTTGCCTTTGCGAATTTCTCCGTTAGGGAAACTCACTTCAAACGGTGTACCGACCAATGGTTCTTTATCGTGATAGAGCCGTTCAATAACTAACTTATTTGGCGTAATCGAACTAACGGGTAAATCTGGCATAGCGTAAGGGCTATTTTGTGGCCCTGGCATAGAATGCATAGAAGCGTTCGCTTCCCATTTACCCGGCGTGTTGTTTGTGATGCCAGAAGCATTGATCTTGATGGATGAACCGCCAGCAGAAATCGTGATTTCTTCTTTGGCGGCAATCTCTATTCGAGAGGTGGTGGACAGTAAGCGAACAACTTTTTCTGCGATCAGATCAAGGTCATTGCTTTGTGCCTGTATCTCGACTTTGCCCTTTGCCGCAAAGAGCTTAACCCCTGCGTTATACGCAAACAAACTGATTTTTTCAGCGACACTGGCGACCAGACTTTTACCGATAGCCAGATTAGTATCCGTGCCGGACGACAGTGTGACATTCGCACCTGAGTGCAAATGCGTGTCCTTCGAAGTCGTTATGCCAATACCCGCAGGTGACGCCATGAGAAGTATTGGTTCTTTAAAACGATTAGCCTGTTCCTGACCTTGTCCTGTGTAAGACTCTTCGGTTGCTTCGGTGAATTTGTTCAGACCGGCTTGTCCTGCTAACGTTTCTGCGCCAGCTTTCACACTTGTATCGGACAGGCTCTTAGTGAGCTCGGCGCCTGATTTAAGTTGTTGACGAGCTTCAGTGACATCCAGTTGTGTCCCCTGCGCTCCGGGACGTCCAAAGGTGCTGAGATAGAGCCCTTTGTTAGTCACGATTGCACCGTAGTCGTCAGTGCTCAATGCAAAGCCTGCACCATAAAAATCTTTACGATTATTACCTTGCTGAGTAACCAAGTAGCCTAAATTAAGCTGAGCATTGGTATTCGTGCTGTAGAGATGAATCCGATTCTGGTTCGTATTGTCATCGAGTACAAGTTGGTTAAATCCAAGGCCTTTATATTCTTTGGTTTTATAGCCAGACAACTTGCCATCGGTGTGCCACTGAGGCGTTTGCTCAGCGTTATATAAGCGGCCGGTGATGACAGGTCTATCTGCATTTCCACCAAGGAAAGTCACAATGACCTCTTGTCCTATCCTCGGAACGTTGAGTGCACCCCATTCTTGTCCCGCATTAGGATAACTAACACGTACCCAACAGGAGGCTTTTTCATCTCCCGGATTTTTCCTGTCCCAATGGAAGCGAACCTTCACGCGGTTTAAATCGTCGGTATAGATCTCCTCACTGTCGGGACCGACCACCGTGGCAGTTTGAGGATGCAGCGTTGGCTGCGTATGTTCTATTGGACTTCTAAATTCGACTTTTCTACGCTGTGCTTCAAAGCGATTAAAACAATGGCCTGTGCGTTCGTTATTTGCTTGGTCTGCATAGCCAGTGCCATTAGAAACATCAAGGGACAACTGCTGCTTAAACGTATCTAGTTGATATTTGAGACTGCCTGGAAAATCTTTGAGATTATTGGAGAGGGGCAGGTTATTTTCAATAAACCATTCCACAGCAATAATCAAGAATTGCTTGTCTTCTGGAATATCGTTCGCATGTGCAGGATGATCCTCTAAACTAAACCAATGCCCAACAGGTAAGCTACGTTTGCCTGAAACACCCACAAAGCGCTTGATACGGGATTCCCATTCTTCTACCCTGACTTGCGCTTGCTTATCGCCTCTTGTTTGCTCTAAATAGGTATAAGCACCCGTGTATTCGTACACTTCTAATTGACTTGGAAGATCGCCATGATCTGGCAATACAGTAACGCTACTGTCTTTTTGATCGTTGGGCGATTTGTAATCAAAGGTCTTAGTGGAGAGCTGGCTTGACGATAAGCTGCGCGCACCGCTCCACTGGATAATTTTGTCCACCTCATCGCTGGTACCTGCACCATGAAATGCAATGGATTGGGTTGCTAGCGGTGTGATGTTACGCACCGTGTCAGTGATGACTAAGGTATGTCCTGAACCGTCTTCTTTTTGTTCATGGTAGCTATACCAGCCTTCCTCTTCCATCAGCCTTTGGGAGAAATTCCAGTCCGTTTCATATTGGGTGCAATAAGAGCGAGGAGGAACAGGTTCAGTTAGATCAAAACGAAAATTACCTGCGGCCTGTGAGTGCCCGTTAAATACCTCCGTCAAAATATCTTCAACAGTTTTATCTTGCCAAAGCCTTGCATCCTGACGGAATTTTAAAAAACGTAGCCATGGTCCGAAAGATAGTTGGCAAGCGGTGAATTGACCGTCACTGCCTAGCCGCTTGATGGTATGAATATAGCCGTGTACTGGTAGATAACGCTGATCCGTTTGCATCACCCATAGGGTCACAGGTTTCGCAATCAATTCTTTAAGATTGATGTCGTCCTTTGTTGATAATAGATCAATCGTGTAATCGTAGCCACGACCTAAACGCTCGTGGGCAACCAGCCGTTGCGGCAAAAGTACGTCTGAGCCAAGCGGCGTTGTCAGTTTAAGGAGGCGATTGTATTGACTGATGCCATGTCCGAGGGACGCTAAATCTTCCGCTAAGCTCATCTTTAGGCTGCTTTAAGTTGTCTTGATAGGATATTTCAGTATTTGCTTAAGATGCATTTTGTTAATAAAAATGCACCAATTAGATAATGATATCACAAAAACAATTCGATATAAATCAGACAAAATAGTAGTTAAAAATGAAAAGTCATTTACAGACCGATGAATAGGGGGAATTGAGTAAAAATTTCTAAATTGCATTGTCTTGAGGGTGGGCTATATAAGGCGCCTGCGAAAGCAGCTAGTAAAGTACGGCTCCAAATTTTAGTTTCTTTTATGAAACTTATTAATTATTTTTAAACATAATTTTATGTATATTTTAATAATGCATTTATGCAAAATAATGTTATATTTTATTAAACTGTATCTTATGCAACAAAAGGTTACTCCAGGTTCTTATTGGTATTCATTGATCAATGAGTAGATATTAATTGAATCGGCAAACCGAATTACTTCTTTGAATTAAAGCCTTAAAAGTCGTAGTTGTCTTTTATTTACCTTAAAGAAAAAGGTGGTTATGCCACTTTTCATAGATTCTGTTTTCTAAGTGCATTTTTTTGCGTTGATCTTGTCGGGGATTGGAAATTCAGCGTTCAGTTATGGAAATGATGTGGTCGTTCGTATTACCGCGGCCAAAATTGCCTGCGACAAAATCAACGTCAAATGTTTGAGTAAGCGCGGTGCTCGACCTTATGCTGGCAGTTTCAGTTTTGCTTGTTTCTATCATTTGTCTTAAAAAAAATTCCTTTGAGCCTCACTATGGGCAGGGTTGAAAACACCGCAGATCGCCATTTCATCGATTCTACGTCCACTGAAAAATCGAGTATTGAGCGAAATGGATTCTGAATTTTACATTTGCATCTATTAACCTTTTGGAGCATTTATGAAGATTTTTCGCTTTGCGGCCATTTTAGTTCTGGTTGCTATGACAGTCTCCTGCGCGCGAATGCAATTCTTTACTAACCCCGATTTGTCGGGTGCTGAGACGGGAATTAAATTTTATACTCCGAAACCGTATCTATTAATCGCTCGAACAGGCAACAAAGACAAACCGGTTGACGTGCAATCAATTTATATCCCAGATTTATCAAAGCCTATCTATGCGAAGGCGACGCCAGGCTATGGGTCGGCAGATGTGTCTATCGCGCTTTCGAATGGGATGTTAACAAACTTTGGCTCAAAGACAGATTCAAGTATTCCTGCCTTAATCACTGCTTTGGGCGGATTTGACCAAGCACTTGCAGGGGCTTCTAAGACTAGGAAAGAGACAGATTTACTGAAACCGCAATCAGGAGTGAATTACAACGAACAAGGTATAGCACTCAAGCAGATTGCAGCCGATCTAAATACAACTATAAAAAGTGCACAACCGTTGCAGCTGACCCAAAACGAACAAAAAACTGGCTCTGAGATAGCTACACAAATTGAGGCGGCTGGCAAGCTTCTAATAGGCCCGACCGGTGAGCAAAATCTACTTGCAGCGCTTACAAACCTCAAAGCGACCTCAAAATCCTGGAGTGAACACATTATCGCGAGCAAGGCGCCTGGCGCACCAGGTATGGCTATTCGAGACAATTTGGATAGACTCAAAGGAGAGCTAGATGGAGTCATAGAGAAGATATCGCCGCAGAGAGATGATGCTCCTACATTTACGTTGTACGAAATTGATAATACGACCGGGACTACCAAACTTATCGAAGTTAAATTTTAGTTTTGAAAGCAGTGAACAATGAAACCTATCTCTCTTCAACGAGCAAAATCGATTCGAGGGAACCGTGCTCGGCTAGAATCATTGGTCTCAAGTTACCCGAACGTTGTCGGAACTATGATTGGACTCAAAGCGAGGAACGGAAATTTGTGCGATGAGTTAGCGTTTACTGTTTTTGTCCGCCGAAAGCTTGCTGCAGACGACCTTAAGATGAGCCATCGCATACCCAAGGTTATTTCTATAGAAAATAAGTCTGTGTTAACTGATGTCGTACAAATCGGTTTACTTTCGTACCAGAGTACCAAATTTCCACCCAACCTCGGTACGTGGGACGGTACTGAGACAGGCTCCGTTTCCTGCTTTGGCAAGTCTGAAACTGGGCTATTTTGCGTAACATGTGCTCACTGTATTGCGGGAGCTGATCTCGATCCAAATACACCAGCCACAATCGCTGTGTGGTCCCCAGATCAAGCGGACTACATCACCGTGGGTGAAAGCTTCATCTCAGTAACCGGGAATGGAAGTGGAATCTCAGGTAATTATGGATTTTCTGATGCTGCAATGTTCTCGTGCCTCGATCAAGAGTTGATTGCTCGTGCTCAAAGA
Organism: Undibacterium sp. GrIS 1.8; assembly: GCF_040544445.1. Lineage (NCBI taxonomy): Bacteria > Pseudomonadati > Pseudomonadota > Betaproteobacteria > Burkholderiales > Oxalobacteraceae > Undibacterium > Undibacterium sp. GrIS 1.8. The sequence goes on from NZ_JBEONQ010000001.1 coordinate 24,032, forward strand.
GCGAAGGTACTCCAAGCGATTAATTTGCCGAAATTGGGTCAGGTAGTTTCTGGCTTGTCAGGGGCAGGTATGCGAACTGGAGTGGTAATGGGGGTCGAACAACGGATTGGGACAAAATATGCCGATGTAGTGATCCAAGCGGGTGGCTCAGGAACGTTTAGAGGAGATAGTGGGATGTTATGGACGGACACTGACGGAAATGCCGTTGCTATACACGCCATGGGGGCTGCAGAGGGTCCTGGTCAGGGAAGTAGCTTAACTGCTGCTATGAGTGCTGGCCGCGCAAAGAAGTTGTTGAACGTGTCGTTTTTGTCGAGTTGGCAGTGAGTCAGCTGTCCTCAATCACGCCAAGATTTCCAACATCCCAAACTTTTCGCAGAAAGTTAACAGCTTTTTATATGTCAACACGCTCTAATCTAAATTAAACTATTCTCGTAATTAATTTACGACTTTAATGAGCCCGTGTCCCAAAATTGATACCGTCTCAATAGTTCGTTTCATCAATTTCCCGATGACTTATCTAGACTGCCAAGGGCTTCAACTTCATACTGCAGTTGATTGGCCTGATCAAGGATCATTTGATTTGGGAAGGTCGGCTTCGCGCATGTTTCGTTCCCTAATAGAATCAATGAAAGAATAACATCATTCAAAATGTTATCTTCACCTGTTGGCTGCATTATGTTAGCGCTATAGCCGCCAGCAAGGCCTATAAGGGATTCGAAAACCTTTCGCATAGTTTGATTGGGACACGGCAAAACTTTCACCCTTTCCCAGCCTTGCCACCACAGCTGCTTTTTGTGCTGGTTAAATCGCTTCGTAAATTGTTGACCGGTCTCACCAACATAGATTGGCGAATCTTGCTCACCATAAAATGCATAAACCCAACCTCGGTAACTGCGAGGCCCCGGATAAATTCCTTTTAGCTCCCATTCGCTTCGCCGTATCATGTAGCCATTTGAGTGAAAAAATTCATAAAGAGATGTGGCCGAGGATAATATGGAAGTTTCCAGGGGAGAAGCACTATCGTAAAATTCATTAAGCACTCCGAAGTCAAACAATCTTGATCTAAGGATCTCTTGATCATTTGATGACATCTTTGGGCGACCATTAATTGGCATTCGATTATCGCTTTGCATCCACAACCTTTATGACAATCAATTTGACTGAATAAGCCAATAGTATTAAACGCACAGCATTTTTACTCGGATAGTTTGCGCGCTATTCAGCGCGTCGGCGCTCCTAATCGAATGTCTTGCTGCTATGGTGCCTTTTGAAAATGTCTTCAGGTTTTCCGCGACGTATTTTTGGCCCCAAACGCGTAACTTTCACATATTGCTTTCCGCGCTATGAATGTAACTTGCCAATCGGCTTGGGATTTCTAATCATTTCGCCGAATCCGTTTTCATTGGATGATGCAATATTACCAATACATCCAACCATTTTTTTAAAATAACTTTCACGCATCATCTTGTAACTAGCTTCCGGCACATAAGCAGCATTCTGATCTGCATCTTTCAGAAGTTCATTGATAGCCTCACGTGATAGTCCCCCCAAAATACCAGAATAGATAATCGCACGCTCAAACGGTTTTCTTGATGTCATATTTTTCCTTTTAGAAATTGGTTCATTTATGCAGCGATCATTCTCAGCTGTATTGTGAGATATATATTAGTAATGTAAATATTTAAAACAAAAATATACACTGGAGCATTCGCATTGAGACTTGCTTAACTTGTACGCAGAGTTGCGAGGGCTCATATAGAGAGAAATCCGCGATGTCTCGGACCTGCGATGTCGAAGGCACCGCCTTAGACATCGACCAAGCCAAGCCTCGGGGAATTCCTAGTCGCCTTCTACACTTCCACTTCCTTCTTAAAATATCGCTGACCTGTACTTGCGTACCTTTTGCGCGCTCGGAGCCCACAACCGTCTAAACTTGGTGTACTCCCAAAATATAAACGTCACCCCGTCACAATGATCGACCAGACAATCAACGCTCCATGCGTAAAATCACACAATCTGGTTTTATGCGGTCGAAAAAATCGCTGACAACGATCGGCTACTCCAATAAATGGAAATATACGCCTTTGCCATATGAAACGCGCACTAGTCCAAGCGAACACTAGCCTACACATCACATTAGAGTTTCAACGTGAGCGACTGTTTGATGGCGTTTTGATCGAGGAGACAATTGCGCGAAAAGCCCAACGACATCTACTTGCCGTGCCACCAAAAGTAGTGATATCGCAACGAGCGATGCTTCAACCGCTTAGCCCAAGGCTCAAGTACAGAGACGCCTTCGTCACGCCGCGCTATAGACATGTTTTGCGCCAGCAGACGCAGATAGCCCACCGCGGTAAGTGCAGCACTCCCAGCGTGCACCCGCAGCTATCCACTTATAAATCTAATTATGGCTACGCAATGGAAACTCGGAATCTAGACAACAAACCTTCTCTTTTTTATGCCTAGAAACATACCATCGTCCCAACCATTTTCTTAAACTATTACGATTTATCGGTAACCCTTGTCCATCAAGATACCGCACCACGGCCTCAATTTCCTGTTTATTCGGCTTATACCAAGTTCTTTTTAAATCCCACTCAATTGGCATTGCAAGCCAATATGGGACAGGGTCTTGGTAAATCTGAAAGTAAGAACTGGATAGACGTGCTTTCTTTGCAGAATCTATAAGGTGAACGGGCCAATCGCTTAGCAGCCAACCCATGATTCCAATCAATAAAAACCGCTCTGTTAAAGCGAGCCGCTCAAAGAAGATGCCGTTTACATAGTTTAAAGGTGCGCTCGGCAAATTGAAATTTTCTAAAACGGTACTTCTCAATTTACTGGCATAAGAATTTGAACCAAGCGTTCGGATAAGATGCCTAACACCTTCAAAAAACATCACAGAGGGAACTTCAATCCTTTTACTTAGGGCAACCCAACGATCAAACATAACCATTTCCGCGGTCTTCTGGAAGTACTCAACCCAAGGACCTAAAATGTGGCTCACAACAATTTGACCTTCTATGTCTCGGTAGTCTCGCCCGCATTTTTTGCAAAAAGTCATTCTCAGGTCATCTGGCAATTCAAACGATCCAAAATCTGATTGGTGAAATGTAATTGAAGATCCGCATTGATCACAGCGGTCAATTAATAAAGTTCTATGTTTTGAGCAAATCGTAACGAACGCCAAACGCCAGTTGCGCCGGTAGTATGGTTCGATATCTTCTTTCAAACAGTGCGGACAACATTGGAGTCCAAACAGTGATCTCTTTCTACTTTTGCTACCAATAGGCATAATCCACCGGGCAGCGCCTCTATTGCCATGTGTTTCGTACAAAATACCCTCATAAGTACGCAAGGACGTTTGATTTGCTCTGGCGATAGAAACACCACATTTTTCAGCAACCAAATCAATAACGGATCGACCGGCAAAGCGATCTACATCTTTGCTCCAAACCTGGCTATGAGTACCCCATAATTTTGAGCTCATTGATTCAAGCTTTTCCACGTTCTCCCACGCAATCCGTACTATCCAAGAAGACAAAAGTTCATCTTCTAAGGGCTTAGGTCGCATCAGCCAGCATTCGACTGACATGACGTTTATTCCGCTTTCTTTCGATCGGCTGGATTACGCCACTTAGCCAATCTTAATGTAGATGTAACAAACATTTTTTCGCTTATTTTTTCCTCCCCTGAGAGAATTGCATACTTCGCAAGCGCTTTTAGCAATGCATGTATTTCTCCGATCGTCCCCTGAGACTCGGCCAATATCAATGACGCCAGTCTTTCGTCTGATAATCCAGACTCTTCTTTTAACCCTAACTTAGGTTCCATTGTCTTCAGTAATCGAAGCAGATCATCGTTCAATATCCATTTGGGTAAAAACATGGTGTTAAAGCGATTTGCAATCTGTACGTCTGCTTGCAACGCATTTAAGGTTTCCAGAGTCCCGCTTGCGACGATCGTGATTTGTGTTTCTGAACCAAGATACTTCAGAGCATTAAGAAATTTTCGCTGGCGGCTCGTAGATCCCGCTAAGCAATGCTGAAATTCATCCAAAATGAGCTGTCTTGTTTCCAGTCGATCAAATAATTTTTTTAGCCTACTTATTTTAGATGTCACGGGCTCTCTAGGGGATTCATTGGCAAAAAGTCTCTCTAAAATCACATCATAGAATCGGTTCTCGTCTGGCTCAGGTGGCATTTGTACTTTGACGATTGGCAGAATTGTTTTTCTGTTGATTGGATCGATTGGTACAGCATGCTTTTTATAAAAATTATTTAATAGCATCGTTTTGCCGTTATTTGTTTCTCCAATGACAGCCATATTCGGCATCCTATGCATTTTAGGATGTTGCAGCAATGCCTCTAACTCATTTCGAATCTCGGCGGCTTTCGGATATCCTATCCAAAAAAGATTCTCGAGTGCTTTAATTCGATCTGCATTGCTTATCTCGTCAACAGTCATGTTTATCCTAAATATCCTCAACTTCGTCAAATGGAGTTATTATTTTCGAGAGAGAAAGCGTTGAGAAATCAGCTTCATTCTTTTCAGCTGCTCCAGAATTAGACATAGGTGTAGGGTGTGTCACAATGGTGTGTTGGCGCTCGTTGGCTAGACGAGCACTTTTTTCTCGCTTTGTTAGCTTCACTGCATTACTTGCGATACTTTGCATTTCTTTGTATGCATTGAAAATTTCAGTTTCATCGACGTCCTCCTTACCTAGGTCAGCTAAGTATTTATTGATGGCTCTTAGCTCCCATAAGCTGATTGAAGGGAATGACGTATTCTTATACGGGACTCTGAAATATCGACATAAGTCGGGATCATAAAATAGGATGTAACTGATATCCCGAGGATCTCTACGGATAAGAAATTCTCGCTTCTCTCTTCTCGACTTTGGATCGATAGCACCGATCCATCGGTGTAATACATCAGAGAAGTAATATATTTTATCGACTAAAATTCCATATGGTTGAACACTGCGTCGTTCAAGCGGAAGAAAATCGATTCGTAGCTTTTCATCATCCTGAACTGTAGGTAGCATTCCTATACCAGGTTGGTCATCGTTACCCTCTAGGCTCTGCAGATATTTTTGAATTGGTGGCATGCCCAGTTCGCTATGGGGGCGATGATGATATGCTCGAATCAAATTAAGAAGCCATTTTTCAAAATCCTCCAAAGTCATGGCAGCTTCTTTTTCAGAGTTATATTCGCCACGATCTTGTACATTAGAAAAAGTTGTTCCAGGTAGCGCGTGTACCTCCGACATGAAAGTACCCATTAGCCTCTCAATATGAGCGCCGTACTCTGGCTTCTTAATTTTTCTAAATTTCAGCTCGATTCCGTATTCATTACAAGACATCTTCAGTACATTTCCTCTGAACTCTCTCGCATTATCTAAATGAATAATTCCTGGAATACCTTGGCAGGGCCAATAGGTGTCAATGCCAAACCTCGCTAAAATAGCGTCTTTAGGTAGAATCAAGTTAGATATGCAAATGCCTGTTCCTAACACTCCGGGAGGATCGAAGGCAATATAGTAGCCAGCGACCATCCTAGTATTGACGTCAATTGAAAGCGTAAGCCATGGCCGCTTCAGTGGAACACGGTGAACACGATCAACCAGAATGAGATCAACTACGGTGTGGTCAATTTGAATCAGGCTATAAGGTGTATCTGCCCAAGGTATAGATCCGCGAATAGGGCTTAAGGCAAGGGCAGCATTTCTGCCTCGTCTTTTTGTAGCGAGCGTAAGCGGTGCGATACGCCTGACCCTATTTAAAAAAGTATTTGGGTGAGGAATCGGATACCCCAAATCGCGGCAGAGTATCGTTAATGATCTAAATACTTTCGAGATCTTTAATTTTTGATTAGTCAGTACTTGCTCATTCACCAATTGGGCAATCAATACTTCTACTTCACGGGTCAGTCTTACAGAGCCGTGATCGCTCCGCTTCGACCGAAGAAAGGCGGATACTCTCGCTGTTTTGGAAAATTTATCCATCCACCGATAAATCGTTGAAACACTAACTTGTGCCTCATTTGCAACTTTCATTACATCTTGTTTTGTTCTTGAGCCAACAGCGAATAACGGCCTTGTTAAGCGGAAATGTTCTAACGCTTGCTCCCAATCCTCCGGATTAATTTCATCTAAGTCGAATTCTGGATTCGAGCTTTTTGCAATCCGTGAGTTACCAAATTGTTCAAGGGTAAAATTGAATTCATCTGTTAAATCACCATCAATGTTTACTGCTGTTATAGTTTTTTTTCGCGCACTAATCCTTCTTATACAGTAGGTAACACCGTCTTTTTCAACAACACTACCTGGGTATAGCTCTGGAGAAGGCATATTCATTAGCGTACCTGCTTTTTTAGCCAAATGGCAGTATTCATATTCAGTGGTTTAGTTAAATCTGCAGCAATGACCCCTGAGTGCATCAATTGCCAAATCATCGGAATAAGTTCCAACCTGAATTGACGCGACTCGGTAAGGAAGGATAATAATGATTGAGGAGTTGCCAGCTCTAATTTGCGAAGTGCCTCACGCAAAGCAATGTGTCTGCTCCGATCAAACACTTCGTTTTTAGTCGAACTATTCTCTCTATATCGAGTGAGGAAACGTACGTTCTCGAGATACGGTGTCCATATTTGCTCGTCTGTAATCAATTTAAATCGAAAACCATTTTCTCGCGCCCACGCCATTGCTGCTTTAAATTTTGGTTTAAAGACTTCCCAGTCGCGTTTCAATATTTTTCTCGGCTTGACCTCAAATATTGTTGGTGGAAAAATCGGAAGAGAATCCACCATTTTCGTATGATAAAGAACCAAAATATCTGGCGTATATTTTCTTAATTGACCTTCCTTGGTTTCCCATTGAATGGTGATTGGTTGCACAGCGTAACGAGCTACTTGGTTATCAAACTCAAGTAATACTAAGAAATCCTGTTCCAATCCCGATTCTGCGTCTCGACTTAAACCATTTTTATGTGACGATACTCGCCCAGTAGCGCTGTAATGGCTAGGGCCAATTATTCGTTTTGGCATGAATAACCCCTCAATTCCATCTGAGGATTGCCACTGCTTGGACAGGTTTTGGTTCACAATTTCTGATGCTTGGTTGAACGCTCTTTACAAATAATATGGTATTTTTCATATTGTATATTTTCATTGGGCATTTAAATAGGTTTGAATTTCAAAGGAGCTTTTGTATGACAAAAGCTGTTGGGTATTGTGTAGAGCTTGAACGAAATATCACTCTTGAAGAGGCTCATATAGAGTTTTTCAAACAGCCAGAGGGTAAAAGGAAGCGGTTCACCTTTTGGTGCGGTGACCCAAAATGTCGCAATGAAAAAATTACTTTGGTCGTCGCTGCGTTGTATGACCGAGTCGATGCTTTTGGAGAGAAGTTTAAGTCCCCGTATTTCCGCGGACACGCTGCATATCCTCATATCGCCACCTGTACTTGGATAACGAGACCGGACGTTAAGACATCGAACTCCAAAATCAAAAAAAATATCCCGGCAAGTAAAGCGAGTTCCGTTGTGGCCAGTTCGGGTTTTGTCTTTGATCCAAGAGGGAAAAAAAGTAGCAGCTCGAAACCAAAAACCACTGAGAACGAGGAAACGCTTGAACCGAAAGAGCGAAATGGGAGTGGATCGGGGTCGGCGAAAGGAGGAGACGCTTCGGACACGCAACGCCCAACGACTTCTAAATTCATGTTGCAAGTGGCAGTGACCTATTTGTCGCTTACTGAACATGCTCGCAAGGATATTCCGCTTGAAATAAAAAATATTGCTGGAGGAAATTTTTATAGTATTTGCATACCAGTCCTTGGTTTCCATCCCAGTTTGCAACGACAAAGAATTTACCGGGGGAAGGTTTCTATAGTTGAGCTTGACTACGTATACCTGTTGAAATTTCACTCCAAAATACGCCTGGATGGTAAGAAAACTAGCAAAACTACTTCGGCTGAAATTAAACTCACCAAAAAATGGTTGAATGAAAATGACAGAGCATTGATGGGGACGCTGAACGATGTTGTCGAGGCAAATGCTATTGCTTGGTGTTTTTTCTACACAACGCATCCAATACAAGTGACAAAGACCGTCGCTCGATTTGAAATTGATGATCCCAATTTGATCGCTGTTGTTCCTAAATGGGATATTCCAGAAAAACCAGAAACCCTTGGCGATTAAAATAACTGTCTTCATCACTTAGCCTTTAATAGCCAAATTTGGGAAGTAAGTTCCAAAGCAGTTCTTTTTGCTTGCAAAGATTTTTCCATGCAAGACTGTCACTATCTGGATGGGCAAGTTTAAATATCTCAATTGCTGTGCACAACTCGTTGCTTGCGTCTGCCAAATTGAGAACATCTTGCTTTGTAGTTATATCTTTGTTCATATAGATTCCTTAATAAAAAAGTAAAACAAGTCTGAAATTCAACGCTAATTGCAATGCATTCGCAAATAGCGTTGTGTCGTTCTCATTTAGTGATATTTTTCACATAAAGAATCTGGTCGGTTTGATTTGCCGATTGCTCTAGGCATTTTGGCTGCGTCTGGTCAAATCCCGGGTGATGCTTTAGATCAGTATGAATTTGCAGGGGAATTATCGTTGTCTGGAGAGTTGCGCCCTATCCGTGGTGCGCTAGCGATGACATTTGCGATTTGTAAAAATACCCAAAATCCACGTGCTTTTATTTTGCCTCGCGCTAACGCGGATGAGGCCGCACTGGTCAAAGACGCCACCATTTATCCTGCGGATTCGCTATTACAGGTGTGCGCCCACTTCGCCGGATTTGACGCAGCGGCAAAGCTCAAGCCGCATCAGGTGACTACGGTCACGCAACGTCAGCCTTATCCCGACTTTATGGAAGTGAAAGGGCAACTGCAAGCCAAGCGCGCTTTAGAAGTTGCCGCAGCAGGCATGCATAGTGTCTTGATGGTGGGTCCGCCAGGTACTGGAAAATCCATGTTGGCAGCGCGTTTCCCCGGAATTTTGCCGAGCATGACCGACCAGGAAGCATTGGAATCTGCCGCGGTGCAATCCTTGACAAGCGGCTTCTCGGTCTCTAAATGGAAGAATCGCCCTTTTAGGTCGCCGCATCACACAGCATCTGGGGTTGCATTAGTTGGCGGAGGTTGTTAATTCCACGTAAAAACACTACCAAACATGTAATATTGCGACTGGCTTAACTTAAGGCGTCGCATATGGCAACATTTGATCAATTCCCTGATGATGACCATCTCTGGATGGTTAAATGGGTAGATAAAATCCAGCTACCTCACTTGTCTACCAAATCTGCATCAGTTGAAGTTCTCCTTCAAAAATTGCCGGATATACTTCTTCCTTCTTTAAACCGCCTTTCAGAAAAAGACATTCAAAGTCTCTTGAACGTCAGTGCATTTAAAAACCCTGAACATTTTACAAATCCGTGTCCTCGGGTACTTGCTGGAGCCATTCCTTCAATTTATATTGGGCAGGTATATCAGCATAAAGTTTTAGTCGGCGATATTCCTACAATACGATTACCAATCTTTTTGCCAGGGGGGGAGGCATCATGCGAAACAGTAACTTTGCAAGAAGAGATTCCACAAAGTCTAGGTTGGGATCCTAAATTCCCCCACAGGATTTTGAACCCTTCTGAGTTTAGTGTTCCAAAACAAAGTTTTCCGCACTCCCAATGCTTAGTATTTAGAACAAAGAAATTTACCTATGTAATTCCTAGGGCAGTAATTTTTCAAACGTATTACGCTCTGCACACATCCATGGCTCGTGCATTTACGAACGGACCTTGGCCTGAAGCACTTAAAAGTCTCATCTTCACTGGAGAATTAGACTCTGGGATGAAGACCGAGATTGATGAGCAAACCGGAGTGTGGAACTTAGTTCGCCAGATTGGAGTAAAGCGAGAACTAGCGCCTTTGCTAGCGCTCTACTATTTCGATCCACATGCCCGCGTATGTGCAGAATCAATCTACTCAAATGCTCTACAAGAGCGGGGATTTGGAGCACACAATCCGTGGCACATAAGTGCAAAAATTCCTTTTCAAGGAAACACACCAGTAAGCCTAGATGTAAGAGGATTTGCTCTACATTCTTATGCTACTTTAAATAAAAATAAAGTTAGTAATGAGCATCAACCCACCAAAATCCTTATCACAAAAATTATTGCGAGTTCATTCCCAGTGGTGCCAGAAATAAAAACTGCTGCATATGTCAACTCCTTAAGAGGATCAGAAGTAACGGAAGTAGATGCGCCGCCGCCTTTTTCGAGCGGCGTCCCAACACCAAAACCACCCAATGATGCGACTACCATCAATAATAATGCGGACGCAATGAGTGAGGGACAGCCTACTGAACTCGTTATGGATACATTGACGTGGATTAATCCACCAACGATCTCTACACTACAGAAAATCAAGAGCAAAACATACACCGGAAAACCGTCATCGCCAAAGCCAAACATAGATGGTGGAGACATGACCTCTCCTGGAAATTTAGGTTACGGACAGAATAATGTCTCAGAGGTACGCATTGAGATCGAATTAGTGCGGCAACCGGAGCAACGATTTCAATATCTGCAAAACGCGTTAAAAAAACTGGCAGATAAGGAAATCATTGCTCGTTTCACAGTGATATCACCGCCATCACAACTACAAACGATTAGACATTCTGGAGACTCTTGCTGGAATTTTTTAGACGAAGAATCAAGAATTACAGGGAAATGGCCTAAAAAGGGATGGCGGCTGGTAACGCCTAGCAAACGGCTTGACGATGGATCACTAAAAATAGGACAACCACGTGCAGCACTCGTAATAGAGATTGAATTTCAAGATATCGTAGGATATTGGATCGAGATTGAAAGTAGGACGGGAGGTTTCAGATCTCCATTTTTATACAATTTTAATTGTGATCCATTGGATGCCGTTTCTCACTGCATTGAAATTATCGCATTACATGAGGGGAAAAACTTGGATATACCGCTACAAAACGGTTTGGCAGAAGTTGAAGGATCTGTTCGAACTTATATGCATATTTATGAATCGAAAGACAGTTCTGAGTTCTCAATCGCATCTCTCACCCGATTCTTTTACTCAATTAGATGATAAAAACTGATGAATACTCCCTAATATTTTTTCAGGCAACATAGAAGATTTTTATTGTCATTTCATGATTGATCCCAAACCTCAATGGTTAAAATTTGATCTAGTTGGCAAGCCTTCATTTTATCAAGCCGCGTAATTATCTCCTCTCGAACGCTATTTGGTATTACGCAGCCGCCGCCAATAATTGAAGGTTACATGTCACAAAGTTTGCCCGCATAACTATTTGGATATCCACCGTTCAAAAAATGGGTAGCCTTGCCATCATTTACCATCTTTGTTGCCAACCGATACCACCGATACTGGCTTCCGAAGCCAGTGTTGGTGCCAGATAGTCCGTATTCATCTCACTCAATTCTTCTGGCAAGTGTAGTTTGATGGCTATCCACCAACCGATCATAATTGGAGCTTTTCTGTAAATTGGCGCTAATATTGAGCTACTGCCTTTTAATAAAAATTAGTATGTCAAATCACATTTTGCAAACAAAGTAATGATCATTATTTTAGAGGTTTTGCAAAACGGCGGGCATCGACAATGCGTAACAAATGCGAAGCAAGCATAACCATTTCCTGAGCCTCAGTCGCGTCAACGATAGCAACCGTCCTATGTGAGTGTGGGTTTTTGTAAGAACCAATGGAGCCTGCGTAGAGGCTCGACAATGCATCCTTTTCCGCAATCGGCGCTGCTGGGTTTCGGTCAGCAAGAGGACCATTCGCCGGATTAAAGGCACGGCGCATAAGATCGACACCAACGTCTTCAGCGCGAAATCCCCCTGCCTCGCGTACGGACTCCTCAACGGCGCGAAAGGCTTGAAAAACCGCGGTGTCGTAATCTCCCCGTGCCAAATTTAGCCAAACATCGTCGGCAATTGAGGGGTGTAACAGTACTTTTGGAAAGACTGCAGCATTGCGGTATCGATCATAGACTTTCCGCTCAAGTGCGAGTCTCCCACGACGAGTGAGGATCATATGTCCGTTTTGGCCGTTAACGCCCGGCACCGGCATTATAAATATGTTGGCCGTCAACCATGCCAGAGCTTCACCCAATGCAACGACTGCCTCGGTACGATATTGCTCTGGATATTTCGGCCCGTTTGCTTGCTGATCAAATGAGGCCGGATGAAAGGAGCCAAGCTGTTCATTTATTTTTGCTAGTCGAAGCACCTCATATCCAAGCTCTTCAGGTGCTAGAGCCAACAGAATATGAATATCCTGGACTTGTTCTGGCAATGACCGCATAAATTTCTCTCTTGTAAGTGTCAGCTATTGCTGTCCCAAATATCCAATGCACTAATTCGTATATCAACCGAAGTTCAACGTACTAACATTTGGTCAGACGATCTCTCAAAAGTGCATATTATGCTTGATAGTAAAGCGTAGAAAACGCTGCTGTGCTCATGTGGTTAAGTTTTGACCAAACTTAATAAAATCAAAAAAGTTACCGTCGTGATGTAATCAAGGTAAGCCAACTTTATGTTAATTACTAGTACGCTATGCTTTGCTTTATTATTAAGTTAACTCAAAATATAACTTGACTGTACAACCAACAGTATCGAATTACTCAGGAGAAACCTTCGCAATCAAACAAATGAAAATTGTCGTTACAGTGTTTTATATGTGTTGCACACAGGATCAATATTAACTGAGTAGCATCCAAGAATTTATAGGGCTAACAGTTCGCGGCATCCTTGACTGGTTTGGGGATTCGGATTACAAATTTATATATCTACAATTTATAGTGAAAAATAATTTCTCAAAACTTAATTTCTCCCGCACTGCTGATGTCTACAAGTTGATCTCAAAAATTCGTAGCGTAAATAAAAGAAACTTATTACGCGGCTACATTGCGAAAGAAAGTCTATTGAACCAAGATATAAATACTATCCGCGCAGGGAATACTAGCCACGATAGTGCAATAGTGGGAGCCTTATTAAAAGGACCTCATGGGCTCCGGGAAACTTCAAAAAAAAGAAAAAAGAGAACTAGTGATGATTTATTCGTCATGACAGGTTTTCCACCGATTACATGGCGCAATGAGGTTTCTTACACAGCGGGTTATATAAATTCGATGAGCGATATGGTTTTTGAAATGCTGCTCGCCATCAAAAATCTTGTATACCTTGAACGCCTAGATTCCGAATTTGCATTGGACTTAATGCTCAAGATGTGTCAAAAGTACGGAGCATCAAATTATGTTTCTTATAAGCTCGCATATATAAGAAGCGCGCGAGACCTATCTCCGGCAGCACTTTTCATCGTAACTCAAATTGAGAACGAAATAGAGCATCAGAAAAATGCCGGCATGCACTTCAGTGCGCTTGAAAATTTGAGCTCAAAAATTTCATTGTTCGGCGTGGCTCAAAGACGAATAAGTGGTCTTGTCGAAAGGGTAAACGGAGATTTTAGGAAAGCACTATCTCTTAGTAATTTTGTACCTACGCCGCTTAACGAGACGGATGTCGCAGGGTTCTTGCTAAGAGCTACTGAATCATCGTTAATCGATGCGATCTACTCAACTTTAATAATTTTCAACCTAAGTGAAGATTTTGACAGCATCAAACGCGAATTTGAATTGCATCTTTCTACAGAAATTTTTAATCAAATGCAGAGCATGCAACAATTTGCAGACCAGCCAGATGAAGACAATATAGTTACCGATCACTATATGTCACATGACATAGAAAGTGATACTACTTTAAACATGTACCGTGTGTCCTCAGCTTTCTTAGAGCGCAAAAAATTTGCGAGGTTTAGGAGCCAACTAGACCGTATCATCGGTGCACGTTTGCTGGCGGAAATAATTGGAGATAAGATTTTTTTAGATTCTGACTCTCTAAACAGTAAATCTGTTTTATTACTCAATGACGGATCTTTATTATCAGACAACATTCCCATAAAGTTAGATACTTTCTATCGGACGTTTTTGTTCCTCAAATTTATAAAAAATAAATCGAACATTTTGCAACTATCGAAAGATGAGATCAAATTTGTTTTTGAAAATACTCTAAGTTTAGACGTCCTTCTAACCGAGGAGGAGATTAACACTTTATATCTAACTGCTTCTGAAGAAACAAAAAGCTTGGTTGCTGTTCTTGCCATGGCGTTGTTCAGATCTAAGTCAATCGACCCAGACATTGATTTCGAATTTCGTTCAGATTTTATTTCGCATGTAAATTCTCAGCATCATGGTTCGATCATCGAATTCATCGAATATTTATTAAAAGATTCTCCCGCTGTAGCTAACTATATCGCTGTATCACTTGACGAGGTGACTCTGGAAAAATTGTACACACTTGTCAAAAACGCGTCAGAGGCAGCCAAAATTCGGGTAGATATCTTGCGAGCCGTAGGTGAGCGTCTAAATCGAATTGAATATATTATCGAAGCAGATGCGATAGACACCCGATCAAAACTTTCAGCATTAGAGAGGTATTTCGATAGCAGTCGAATGTACGTTGATAGCGTTTCGATGAAGAAGTGGCTCGATAGCAATCCGACAATATATACTGAGCAATATCGATCCTTATACCCAAAAAATCAGGCATTAATTGCCTCCATAAATGCAGGACTACAAGCCGAGCCGGGCTTAATACTTTTTGGTATTAGCGATCAAGATGAATACCTTCTTTCGCAGATATCTAAAGATGCGTTTGAACAATTTTGCTTAAATACCGAATTTGGTATTCAATCTTACTTGGGACGTCGCATCAGGCACAACACATTAGACGGTGTAACGACTGATACCGTCGACGCTGTGTTCAGGAAGTCAGAATACAGCATCTTAATGTCCAATACCAATTTACGAAAGACGGTGGATGCTTGGACGTCTGCTTATAAGGCTCTGATCGATAAACTGAGGAGAGATTATCTCCAATTCAAGTCAAGTGGTTCATTCTTCAATGCCATCCTTGATTTAGAGGAAGTAACTACTCAAGATAATATTAGAAAATTGTCGAATTCATTAAGAACTGCTGGGGCGAGTGAGCTGTTAAATGATTTGGTAATCGCTTTTTGTTGGCAGCAGATTACACCTCAATTGGAGCATGCTGCTAGATATATTAGGACCACTCTACTTAAAGAAGCCAGTGCAACCATAGATAAGTATTTTTCCGGATCTTTTGGCGTAATTGAGTCGCAAATAAAAGCAGATCTACATCAGGCAGTCAATGAAGTATTAAGAAAAGTTGCTGATTGGTTTCAAGTTCCTCAAACAGGCTTTATCTCTGCGACTGTCAGAGAGTTATGCCAAATTATTCTAATTGAATTACATAGGAACAACCAGGTTGAATATATCGGGGATGCTCTTGAAAATAAGTACACGGGCATTAGTGTGCACCGTTTGTATGACTGTTTAGCGGTATTACTAAAAAATGCGCAAAAGCATGGGGACAAAAATAGAAAGATATTGATAGACGTAAACTCAAATCAAGTAGATGCTAATTCTGTTTTGGATTTGGTGTCCATTGATATAACTTCAACAGTTTCTGGATCTGCTTTCACGCCATCCTATGAGAGAATCTCTAGCGCAATTCAATCCAAAGAGGCGGTAACGGATATGGTCACAGAGGGCTATACCGGCATAAAAAAAATAAAGATTATTACTCGCGCGAGCGAAGGCTCGCACACGGTAAGACTTTCGGCCGATGAAGCATCAGGGGGACTGACGATAGGATTCTCTATGCATGTCGAAGTTTCAACAGAATCGATCACTGCAGAAATTGAATCATGAAGATACTACTTGTAGAGGATGAAGTTCACAAGCGTGAAGAAATAAAGCAATGCGTGCGTGAGGTGTATAGATTAGATCCCGAGATAGTCGATAGCGTCAGCAGTGCCGTGTTGAAAGTTACGGAGAGTGACCACGTTCTGATAATTCTTGATATGGCACTATCCACTTTTGGGGATAATGCGGATGATAAGAAAAAGGGTCATGATCAAGCGCAAGGTGGCATTGAAGTTTTACGTGCACTTAAATCTGCAAAAAAAACAACTAAAATATTGATAGTAACGCAATATCCTGATTTCTATATCGCTGGCAAAAAAGTCAAGCTGAAAGATTCTGCCGAAATGATACATAAAAAGTATGGCCAAGTTGTTGTAGGTGCAGTTTTGTATAACTATAAATCGAAGCCAACATTGCAAAAAATTATGTCCATTCTAAGGACATGTCAATGAAGATAATGTTGATTGAAGATGATAATTCAAAGTCAAAAGCTATAATTGGCCGTTTGAAGTCGCAAGGTATTTCCGAAAATGATGTAATTCATGCGAGAAACATGACAGATTTCGCTGCCAAGCTGAACTCTAATATAGTGCTATTTATAATCGATTTCAAACTACCGAGTGTTGATAAGGGTGTCGCATATCAAAATGGACGAGCAATATTAGAAACGATCATTAAGGCTGGAAAGAATGACGCATTATTGCTCGCGATTAGTTCATATCCTGGTGATTTTCCAGAACTGAGAAATTTCTACGAATCTAATGGATGCATTTTGGCGGACTACTCGAACAAGAAGAGCTGGCAATCAACATTAGATCATTTAATTATCCAAATTAAAAAGAATTTGAATTTCGATTTTATTATCTTCTGCGCGCTACAAAAGGAAAGGAATCCTTACATCACACTGCTTCCGGGAAAAAAGATCATTCGCAGTGGCATTGACTGTTACGATATTAGTTTAGAGGGGAAAAAGGGAACAGTTATTTTAATGCCCCAGATGGGTCTGGTGAACGCAGCTATCACCGCAAGTTTGTGTATCGACCGATTTAAACCTAGTGTCGTCGGAATGAGCGGGATCTGTGGTGGTTTTAGTGATAGAGCGAAAATGGGGCAGTTGTTTATTTCTAGTATGGCTTACGAATATCAATCTGGTAAATGGACGGACGACAGATTTTCCCAGGAGCCTTATCAAGTCCCGACAGATCACACCACGCTTACAAAGCTAAAAGAACTGATCGATTCAGACGATCTGGTTTCTGAGTTAGAGGAAGGTTTTGGTACAGCCACGCGCCCAAACACCGTACCTAAACCCGAAGCTGGGATCTTCACTAGCGGTTCTGCAGTAATTGCCAGTGAAGATTTTTTATCTAAGATTGAAGCAATTCATAGAAAAGTCAACGCTTTGGATATGGAAATTTTTTCTATACATAGGGCGGCTGAACTTTCTCCATATTCGCCTTCTTGCATTTGTGCCAAGACGGTAGTTGACCTTTGTGGTGAGGCAAAGAATGACGAACTGCATTTGTATGGATCCCATATCTCTGCGCGATTTTTAATCAAAGCCATCCAGCACTTTTTCGCTTAATCCGATCGCGGCGTGTATGCTTCTGCGATTACAAATCACATGTGAATAGTTAGAAGTAAGATTGAATTGTTTCAATATCTTCTAATTTTTCACAATATCACGTCAATTATCACGCCATGTTGTCTAAACAAAAGGTTTTAACACACCAGTCCGTAGAACATATTAGACGGTAGGGGTAAGAAAATTGCGAAGCACACCGACTATGTTTTGAAGCGCTTCGTCGTTTCTGCTAATCAAGTACTCGAAGATTTGTTTCTGCGTTGCTATCTTTTTTTGCTTGAGATAGTTGTGAAAATCTTTGGGGCCAGTGAAATCGGCCCTATCGGTTATAAAAGGGAATTCGGCGTTCGAGCGACTGTCTGCATAAATGGCCTTTTCAACACTATCAATGGGTATCAAGTGGACGCCAGGATAACAAGTAAATTTCTCGTTTTTTTGGTCCCCGTCGAGAATAGCAATGGTTTTTTCCGGTGAAGATAAGAATTGCTCTTGCTCGTTGTGCTTCATTAGAGCAACGACCTGTGTTCCACCTCCAATGAAAATAACTTTGTAACGGAAGAAGCTATTCGGGCAAAATTTTTCTATTAATGCCTCAATAAAGCCAAGAAGCACCTCGTCCTCAGTAAGAATGTATCTGTCCCATCCTGAAAATCCGAATAGACGCGCTTTCGCGTAGCTATAGGATCTAGGGGTTATAGAAATGTGTCCGCCTCTCTCATCAATGTAAAAGAGCTCACTGGTTTCAAGCTGTTGCATCAGGGCGAGCGAGTGCGTTGTAAATAGAATCTTACATTTATAAAGTGCACTGAAAGCTCTTATCCATCCCGCCAAATTTGCCTGAGCTGCCGAATCAAGGGAAATATCTATTTCATCAATAACGATAAGTTGAGCGGAATCTTTGATGGTTCGATATAGGTTTATAAGGAAATATTCCCCAGAGCTTAGGTAGTCTTCTCGGATATACAGTCCGTTACTCTTGACGATGGCGTAATAACTCTTTCCTTTAACTGAAACCTCCACCATGTTCGAATAGCGTGTCGAGCCATACATAGCTGCAAGGAAGGAAATGAGTTCCTCAGGATGATTATGATTTCCAAGAATGATCGCCTTGCGGATGTCCAAATCCGCCTCGCTAGCGCTCTTGAAGTAATTAAATCGAGTACCGTGTGGCATCGGCAGCTCGGCTGCAATAAGATTTCGTAGCTCGAACGGTATAACTCCCTTGCAGTTCAACGAACGAATTTTTTCGTCATATTCGAACACCACCCGGGTTCCATCTACGATATAAGTGATTCGGCTCGCGGGAGAAAATGCGTAGGGGGTTGCGGTCCTGATAAAAGTATCGGCATTGGTGAGATTGCGGAGTGCTCGGACTAGGGTTGTTTTGCCGGTGCCGTTTCGTCCCACCATGCAAACCAATCCGGGGAGGGAGAGATCAAGATCCAATGCCAGGCTAGTTACGTGCTGAATCGATTCGAGGGTCACTTGTAGACGAGTCATTGAGTGGACCTATGGAGAAAACTATCAATAACAGTACTCCCGAACTTCATTCTCAGTTTTTCCAGATAGGCCAAGTCCGCTGAATATACATAACTAATTAGCCCACTAAGCCTTTGCAAACCATCTTCCATTCTTTCGCCTCGCTCTTCTACAAATATCTTCGCCAAACGAGACCGATCTGTCACATAAAAATGGAGCCAAGACTCAATCCTATTTCTAACAACACGATCGATGACGATACTGCCAGTAGGCAAAATGACGAAGCCAAGAAGCTTTACCTTTCTTCCGACGGTGGTAAGTTTGGTTTTGCTTTGGTTGAGTGTAAAACCGTCTCCAAGCTCAGTTTTAAGGCAATCTTCAACTATGTGGCTAGCACCTTCAATTGCTAGACGATCTTCCGCGGAAAGGATGATGTCATCAGCGTAGCGGGTGTACACCCATTTTCGCGCGTTACTTAGGGCAGCTAAGCGCTTATCGAATCCAAGCAAACAAGCGTTACTCAGTATCGGAGATGTCGAATAGCCAATCGGCAGCTTGCCGTTAATGGTTAGGAGGCCAAGGATATGGTCGATATGCTCGGCTAGATTCGAGACAGGAGTGTTAGCTCGACTAAGGATCGATCGGATCAGATTCGAAGTGATACTTTCGAAGAACTGTTCAAAATCTGTCTGATAGAAAGCGCGGCTCTGAGCATGAGGTAAAACGGCTTGAAGAAGGGTTGCCCCTTTACGATAAGCAAACGAAACTGAGTTGTCCACAGGAAGGGACTCAAGGAGGAAGCCATTGAGAAAATTGTGAAATTCCTTCAGTGTTGGCGAGGGCTTGTATATGGTTCGATTTTTCCAGCGGACGGGACTGTAGTGCTCTTCGGGCTTTAGCGTCAAGAACTCTTCAAATCGATACTTATCGCGATACATCGCATCGAACAGCTGATGCAGCGGCCGTGGATTCATTGAGCAGTTACCCTCAAAATTTACGCAATGCGAGTACTACACATTCAACTGCAAGTTTGTGCGGATAATACGAAACGCCCGGTCGGGCTGAGCCAGCGACCGGGCATGCGTAAGTTAATAAATCGCCCTAGGGACCAGACATTAGACTGGAGCTGCTCCTAGTCGCTGGTATCCGGAAATTCTACCACAGTTGGATATATAGACAAGCATCACATAGTCGGGAAATCGGCCCTTATTCCCAATAGTTTGAATGTCCGCCGGTACAACGTTTATTTATGCCCGACAATGGCCAATTGTTCCCCAAAAATGCCTTCGATTAGAACAAACTGAAGAGATGAACGCTTACACTCACAAGTTGTCAGCCATTGAAATCATCAATTAGTATTACCGTCCAAGCTGGGTCGCTCAGAACTAATGTAAGCAGAAACTACATTTATACCGATGCCAATACTGATTACTGGAACAGAATAAATCCAAAGCTCTATACCTTCAGACCAGAATTTCACGTCTTCCTTTGAAAACCGTCCGTTTGTTTCAGCAATCTTAGCAATAGTGGCAAATCCACCTTGTAAGGCGAAGAAGCCTATACCGAGCATGATCAACGCTAATCCGCAAAAGAACGATGACTTTTGCCATGAACTAACCGAACTTGCACCTCCCGCAAGAAGTGCTAAAGGGCCGATACCCATCATAATACCTACTCTAGTTGGCATAGAGTCATATACGCCAGGCATCATCAAAATCAGGGGTATTAGAGCTAAAGTACCGAGAGTCACAATCCAGAATTTTTTGCTGCTATGTTCCATATTGCCTCCATACAAAATATTAGTGTATCCCAGATTAAAAATATTGAACTAATCAATGAAAAATAAGATTTGGGGCCACATGAGAATGTTAAGCAAGAAAATCCGTATGCTAACTTTCTACAAGAATCTCAAGGCGAAAGACGCCTAATATAAACACTGACTATCTCCTCTAACCCGGATGGTACAAGTATGGATTCATTCATAAAATTAAAAACTAAGCCTTCATGTCCGTTTCTAAATTGATCTGGTGATAAATTCATCAAATCCTTCAGCGGAAATCCAAAAGACTTCGAAATAATCCTAGCAAGTGTCCCTTTGTCGACAAAGTCAACACCCTCCTTAGCAACTTTCAAAAATAGTTTTCTCAAATCTGAAACGGTTTTTGTAACCGCATCTAAATTCGCATTTTCTGATCGGGGTGGAACATATACATCCCAACCGTAAGAACGTTTGCAATATCCTACAAACTTAAAAAGATTGGCTCTCAATCCTGGGTTTTGTTGTAGAAATTGACGAATAATATCCTCAGTCCATGGCTGATTTGACAGATTTGCATGTTTACAAAAAGATGCTGCACTTGATAAGTAAAGTCTATGTGTGCGAACAGCGGCGCCGGATTGTTCTAGCCAATTAGAATAATGCTCAAGTATCTTGTTCCAAGAAAATTTTTTACTCTGCTGCAATATGTTGCCAATCCGCCCTCTTTCAGCGCTGTCTAATTTGGCTTCTTTAGATAACTCAATGCCAATTTCCTCAGAAAAATATTGCATTACTATCAAATGCTTTCGGAGAACAGCTGTACCAAAAAACTGTAATAACGATTTCGAATTTATTTCATCTAAAGAAATAAATGTGGCATCAAGTCGTTCAAAAAATAATTGATGATTTCTAAAATTTTTAACTAAATTAGGCTTTGCTGGATCTCGTTGATGAAACCAATTTCCGAATCCCAAGAAAATATTTTTTGCCCACTCGCGAGTTAACACGTGTTGAAACATGTTTGCTTCGTGAGAAATTTGATTCCAATTCAAACACGCTCTGCAACGTGAAAAACCATTTCCCTGAACCTCCATGTTGCAGTCAGGACATGAATGTGAAAGCTCTTTCCCAGGAACACAAGAAGCACAAAATGGCCTATTTTTCTCGCTAATAAATTCAACTTTGCGAAACTTTCTACATACACAACATGTTTTATGTGTAAATTTATTGCGGCACGAATCGCAAATTTTATCCTCTATACCCATTGATGGCATAGCAGATAACCTAGTACTTAAACATCCGCAAGAGGAGCATGCTAATTGCGCCCTAAAATGAGGGACGCAAGATGGACATATAGCCTTGCCAGAATAAATTAATCCAGCTTTCAACACGGGCTTTTCACAGCGAGCGCAAACGCGTCCTATACGAGTACAAAGAGAGCACAAAGGAGTATTTTTAGAGAAACGGTGCATCCTTGCTGAGCCGCCGCATGAAGTGCAAACACTTTTCACAAAAACAATTGGGTAACATGACGAGCAGTAGTCCTTACCTTCAAAAACTCGTTTTGCTTTTTGTATTGTCCTACCGCATTCGTCGCAATATCTACCGTGTTTTAAATCAATACTCATGATGTTATTGCCGCGGTGATTAGTACTTTTGCTCGTTCAGTTCGCCAGCCATCTAACTTTACCCTTTGAATATCCTCAAGTTGTCGACACACTGCGAATGGAACATTTTTTCGGTATCGACTCACCCCCTTAGGCATTAATTCGAAGACAATATTCAGCCACTCCGGAAAAACTTTGCGGCGATCAAAGGATAATTGAGTCATCCGCAATAACTCTGCAAGTTTAAGAAATTGATTAGGCCAGTCAAAAAGTATCTCATCCAAGATAAGGCATTGCTGGGTGCGTTGGTCGATCCTCAATTGTTCAATTCTTTTCCCCGAACAATTTTTTAATATGGCCGACAATCCCGTGTTTTCCTTATGTAAACGTAACGAAGCTTTGGTCGTACTCATCAAAATTGATAACCCAGCGAAGAAATCAGAAGAATTAATTTCTCTATCAAGTATTCTAATGCTGCTCCCCAAACTAATTTGAAGAAGTGTAGATTGAAATTCTTTACGTTTTTGGAAATCAACGTCACCTACTAATTTAGGGGAAGGGATCGTTAGAATGCCGCCACAGAAATGGCAGGTTGGGTAAAAAGAGTCTGTCCGATGAAAAATGATTTGTTTATCACAGTGCGGGCAACAATCAGTTAAAGAGCAGTTATGGATGGCGCAAACGGTAGCGAACGATAATCTCCATACTTTTTTAAAAGTCATGTCATCATGAAGACAAAAAGGACAGTACTGCACACCATAACCAGTGCGGTATCGATGAAATATGCCAACGGTATTTATCCATGGACACACACCTGCTTTATTTTGAGAATTAATGGCGTTCAATGGTTTAAACACCGATTCAAACTGACATAAGGTCATCGATAAAATCTGATGAGGCTCTAAGCTTGAAAGTTTTGCGATATCGGAAATTAACTGTTCTGATGCGCTACGATCGATATCTCTGGACCAGATAGCTCTACATGGTAAGTGGAAAGAATAAAAACGGTAAGGGGTTGCTCCATGTGCATATGCTACGCGCGCAAGATACGAGCTAAGTAACTCATCGCTTTTGGCCGCAACTCTGAACGTCCACGGTTTGATAGAATTACAACCTACGGGCAACATCATCCCACTCACCAGGCTTTGTCCAATTCAAGTTCCTGAGTATATGCTCGTCAATACGCTCTCTTTTGGATTCAATTGCATAGCACGCTGCAGACTTCAAGAGTTTTACAGTTGCACCTATAGTCTCTCCTGCCATTCCATAAATCGTTGGTGCAATCTCTCGAGAAGCGAGTCCAGAAGGTTCAGCCAAAGGAAGAAGCTTCTCATAGCTGGCAAGAAATCGAAGATATTCGCTGTCTAGTCTCCAGCGATCAAGTGCTGCTGGTTCAAATCTAGATTTCATTTGAGGATCAGAATTCAAAGCGTTAATAGCTGCTTGAGTTCCCGCTGCAACTACCGATAACTTCAATTCGTTACTTAACCCTTTTATAGCGGCTAAAAGATCAGGTGCTTTTTTCCCAGCGTTTGCAAGATTATTAAACTCGTCAATGATTAATAATCTTACAGACGCATATTGCAAAGCTGACTTTGCTTGGCGCTTCTTTATAGAGACAGGATCTTTTTCTCTGTGAGAAATACTCAATGCCCAAAGTATAGTTGACCAAAATTCGGTTTCATTCGGTGTATCGGGCATTTGTATTTGCAATAATGGAGCGATGGGACTGCCGGTCTCTGTTATCTGTACAGGGTGACGATGTGCAAATCTCTCAAGAATTGAGCTTTTCCCGTTACCGCTTCTTCCGACTATCAAAAGGTTCGGCATTCGTAGTGTTTTGGGATAAATCAATAGTTGATCAAGCTGCTTTAGAATTTGAGCAGCGCGCGTGTAACCCATCCATCTATCTGATCGACAAAACTCCAATCTATCAAGATTAGGAAGTGTTAGCGCGTCGGCTACTTGCGCATCCAAATGCTCAAATGTGTTCATCGAATAATTGAAATTTCATCAAATGGCTTTATCGGTTGCGCAAAGGGATCATCTTCGGCCATTCCGAAATTTCGCTCATTTTGATTCATAGATTTATCTGCTGGTGAATGGATTTTTGAAAACACTACCACTGGCAGCTTGGGTAAAGGAATACGAGTTTGCTGTCGACGAGCTGCTTTTGTCTTTTGTTTCGCCTCTTCAATTCGAACTCGCATGCGGTCTAACGCTTCAAAAATCATATGTTCATCTACGTTACGCATACCTTGGGTCTTTAACGTTTGCTGAACCTCTCTTAATTCCCAAGCACTCATCGCTGGATATCCAATATTTCGATATGGCAATGGAACGTAGCGTTGGTCTACAGGATCAAGGAAATAGACCTTACTGATATCTCGCGGATCTCGCCGGATTAAAAAGCTTCGTTTAGCTTTTGGATTATCTGGGTCTGCTGCATTAATGTAAGGATCTAACACTTTATCGTAATAGGAAATTCCGTCGATTTGTATGCCATATTGCTGAACAGACCGCTCAAAGAAAGGCATAAAATCTAATCTAATTCTCAGTGGATCCGCAGGAATTGGCATGACTCCCGTCCCACTGGAATTAGCGTCACCAAGTACTCCTAGCTCCCACTTTTGCTTAGGAGACATTCCTATTTGAGAATGTACTCTCTGGTGATAAACGTTAACTATAAATTCAACGATGTGGCGCTCAAATTCTTTAATTGTCAAAGCCGACATGCCTTCAGAATCATAACCTTTTCGCTGAGTTGGATTAGAGAAGGTCGTTCCCGGCAATTTACGAATTTCGTTAGCCATCGTCCCCATTAGACGTTCTACATGGCCACCAAAATGAGGGAGCATAACTGGCCGCCACTGCAAATCAATAAAATACTCCTCGCATGCTCTCTCTAATACCGTACCTCTGAACTCTTTCGCATTGTCAGTGTGTACCGTTCCCATTACTCCCCAGACACTCCATTCACCCCCGACCTCAACTTCAGCTAAATATTCACGTTTGGGACAGATAGCCTGAGCTAAACACATTCCCACAGAGGTAGCGCTTGGTTTTTCAAATGTGATGTAAATCCCAGCAATCATTCGGCTGTAAACATCGATAGCAAGCGTTAACCAAGGGCGCCCAATAGGCTTGCGATGCGCTTCGTCTACAAGAATTATGTCTGCTTCAGTATGATCAATTTGAACGACTGAAAACGGATAGTCCGCTCCAGGGAATTGCCCCAAAATTGGCGCGTATTTGTTTCTTGCTGCTTCTTTAAAACCCCTACGGCGCAAAGTATTAGCTGGACTTAGGACAGCCAATCGATTCCGAACGGTATTCGGATGCGGAGGAGGTATTTTCGCCAGTCGACTCCGTCGGAGGACTTCTTCAATAACGTCCTGAGGTTTGTGACGTTGTTTACTTAAGTAAATATCTTCAATCGCAGATTCAATAATTTTTTCCTGCTCACTCGCCAATAGCTTCGTTCCAGTCTTACGTCCTCTTTTTGTTGGTACTAAAGACGAAACGTGTCCTGCATCTTGATAAAGTTTCAACCATTTATAAAGGGTAGCAGGATGAATCTTGTGCTTCGTCGCAATTGTCTCTGCATCTTCCCTTGTACGAATAGGATTTTGTAACAAGGGTTTGATTGCTTGAAAGCGACGCTGTGCCTCGGCCCATTCGTCATCGCTGAATAAGGCAAGATCAGGATGCAGGCGCTCCTCATATTTTTTTTCAGTTACTTCAGTGGGAGAAATTGGCACTAAATTCTCGACATGAAGTCGGACACTTTCATTTGTTTTTATATTAACGGCCAAAACGCTGCTAATTGACATAAGGTGAGTGATTTTAAAAAGCTCTCCATCTGATTCAACTAGTTGACCTGGTTCAGCTTTAAAAAAAGATTTTGAAATTCCAGCCAAGTCAGTCTCCTGGTAACCAAATTGCTGATGACATCGTTAAATTATCATCCAACAGTGCAGCAATTTTTCTGGAAGCGATAAGACGCCATAACTCGGGAACAGCCGTCATTTGTAACTCATTGGTCAAATAGGCGGCAGCAAGTAACGCTTGTGGTGTTGTTTCCCCAAGTGCTCTAAGAGTATAGCGAAGCTGGTCACCGACTAGTTGTTGCACAGGTAAGTGACGATATCTACGCAAGAACTTCGCATTACGAACGAAAGGAGTACGAATTTCCTTCTCCGTTACTATTTTGAAGCGCCAACCTTTAGCACGGCAATAGTTAACTGCCGCTTTAAACCTTGGCTTATACAACTGCCAATCTTTTATTAATTCGTCTCTCGGCTTGACTTCATAAACTATCGTAAAAATATTTCCACACGGAGAAACTTGCTCAACAAGTACGTCCGGAGTATAGCGGCGCGTTGAAGTTTCGAATTTGTAAAAAAGAGAAAAAGGTTGCTCTCGAACTAACTGGATCGATGGATCAAAATCTAACGAGATCAGCCAGTCACGTTCTAACGAAGACTCAAACGTAGCATTTCCACCGCCTAATAAAGAGACTCGCCCAGTTAAAGACCGTCTGCTTGTCTTTATCTCTCTAACAGGGAGTTTTAAATCTAGTCGTATCATTTCATGTTTCAAAAAGTTAGTAGCTCTTTTAAATATAATTCAGTCGTGATTTCTGATGTTAATAATGTTACTTTATACTAGTAAAGTCAAATGTTTCAGTCGCTATTTTTATTGTAATTAACAGAGGTGGCGTCCCGCGCCCCGGAGAAATCTCGCTCGCTCATCGCGGTGTTTTATTTTTAGACGAGCTGCCTGAGTTTGACCGTCGTGTTTTAGAGGTCTTGCGTGAGCCGCTGGAGTCTGGTCATATCACGATTTCACGCGCGGCGCGACAAGCGGATTTTCCGGCTAAGTTCCAACTCATCGCTGCGATGAATCCCTGCCCATGCGGATACTTTGGACATGCCAATGGCAAATGCCGCTGCACACCGGACAATATCGCTCGTTATCAGGACAAAATTTCTGGTCCTTTATTGGATCGTATCGATATGCAAATCCAGGTCGGTGCATTGCCTCATCAGGATTTATTGAAACAAGCGGATGGCGAAACGACTGCCGCAATTCATGCGCGGGTTGAGGCGGCTTTTGAGCGGCAAATTGTGCGCCAAGGCAAAACCAACAACCATTTATCGACGACAGAGATTGATCAGTATTGTCAGCCCGACCAAGCTGCCGAACAACTGTTGCGAAATGCCATGATCAAACTTAACTGGTCAGCGCGTGCCTACCATCGGGTGCTAAAAGTAGCGCGTACGATTGCCGATCTTGCCAACGTCGCGCAAATAGGTCAGCCACATGTTGCTGAGGCGATCCAGTATCGCAGGGCTTTAAAAGAGCGCTGAAGATCGCTGAAGAACGTTGGGGGCGAATTAAGAACTGGCTGGAAACAGTGAATTCAGGCTTGTCCCTTGAAATGCGCCCCTTCGCAGCAAGATAAGTCTCATCGTATGCACCGCATTTACTCTATTACCCTGCGCACACCTCTCCAAGGAGCAATTCATGTCCCCCAGCGAAATTCAATTATTGCAAACTTTTTTAACGCAACTGGTGCAAACCCAGGCCTTGAATAAGGATCAGCAGGCACAAAGCATGATTGCCGATGCCACTGCACGCCAGCCGGATGCGGCTTATTTGTTGGTGCAGCGCAGTTTGTTGCTGGAACAAGCGGTGACCAACGCGCAAAGCCAGATCGCGCAGTTACAAGCGGAAAACGCGGAACTCAAAGCCACGCGTGGCAATACTGCCGGTGGATTTTTGCAAGCCACCAATACGGCCTGGGGCAATAGCGTCAGTAGTCCCCCAATAAACTCACCGACCAGCTCGCCGTCAGCAACTACCTCCATCAATGGGACCAGCGGAACAAACGGAACGCCGCTGGCAAACCCGACCGCGCCAGCTCTGGCACCCGCATTTGCGAATCCGATGGCATCTGCGCCAAGTTCAGGCTTCTTCGGCGGCAATGCCGGCAATATGCTGGGTACCGTTGCGGCAACTGCTGCTGGTGTTGCAGCAGGCGCGTTTTTGTTTCAGGGAATAGAGAATTTAGTTGGCAACCATCACGGAATGAATGCAGGAACGAACCGAGAAACCAACCCGGCAGCCAGCCTCAGTAATGCTGACAGCGGATTAATCCCGAATTCCTTTAGTGAAGATAAAACTGCTGCCGATAACAGCAATAGCAGCAACCATGACAGCAACAGTTTGGCCGATGCCAGCGGAATTGACGATATCAGCAGCATGGACGACAACGCTGGTGCTGATATCTTGGATGATATTTAAGCTGGAGCGCTTAATCAGGTCTCGGATAAACCTCGCGGGAAAGCATTTTCCCGTTTTGATCCAGCTTAATTAATACCATCTCACCGGCGGCGGTATCTACCCCAGAATACGCCGAGATATTGACTTGATGCGTGACCAGAATCAACGCTTTTGAGCCTTTGGTTTTGATCGCGCTTTGAATAAACGTCGGTAAATCACTGGGCGCTAAGGCCGCACTATTCTTCTCTTCAAAAGTCGATGCCAGCGCGTTTTCTGGTGTGACTGGTCCAAAACCCAATAGACGCGCCGTATCGTTTGTCCGGCACCAAGGACTCGCATACACCGCCGCAGTTTGTATGCCCTGCTGTTTTAACCACTGACCAATTCTTTTTGCCTGGGTGATACCTTCATCGCTGAGGTTTCTTTGCGTCTTACAATCGCCCAGCTTGAAATTGGCAGGATCACCGACGCCGGGCGCTCTGGTATGACGCATCATTAATAAATAGTCGGGGCTAGCTAACTTAGTTGCTAACTTAGCTGCAAGCTTTTGAGTTGGCTGCGGAGCTGGCTCATTGGTTTGGCAACAGGCATTACCTGCGAAAAAGAGTGTCAAAATTAGGAGTAATCGCTTCATCGGTGGTTCTCTAATAATCTGGTTTTGAATCAAAATCTGTCAATAAATCTCTATATCAAAAAATATACTCCCTATAGGTATATTTATACTATCCATATAAAGTCTGGACAATAAGCCAATTTTACAAAAAAATAAGGGGAGTATATTCATCTGCTCTGTTTTTACCCAATTATGGAATCGCCAGCAAAGTCGCCTGCAACAAGCCTGCCGCCGGACCTTTGTTGGCCCAGGTCTGGCTTAAATCGACATCGCCGTTGGTGCTGATCATGATCAGGTAAGCTTCGTTTTTGATGTCTATCAAATTGAGTGTGCGGATGCCACCTATCCAGCCTTGGCGCTCGACGATCATGCTGGCGGGTTTATCCGCCTTGGCAGAAAATGGATAAGACCAGACGCCCAAAGCGCCGCCAACGGCATTCGGTTTCACCATCTCAGCCCGGCTGGCTGGGGAGAATAACCTACCCCGGCTAAAGGCCTGATCAAAAGCCAATAAATCCCGCAACGTCCCAAAAGTCGCGCCTGCGGCACCGTAGCTGGCAAAGTTGATGGGGATTTCTGGATTGCCGCTGACGATGCCATGCACATGGCTTAGATCGTCGTAATTTGGCGGACTGTACATACCGGAATGGGTCATTTTGGCGGGATTGAATATCTTTTGCTGCAATAACTTTTGATATTTGATGCCAGTGACTTTTTCTAGCAGTGCACCTAAGACGATAAAATCGCAATTATTGTAATCAAATGCTTCGCCCGGCGCGCGCTGCAAAGGCGCGGCGCAGACCGTCGTAGCGCTCAGTTGCATGTCACCGGATGCTGGCGTACGGGCAAAATAAAACTGCGGTAACTTATCTGGATTAGGCAAGCCAGACATGTGCAACATAAACTGCCGGAGGGTGATTGCCCGCGCTGCCTCGTTGGGGAAATCCGGCCAGAATTTGCCGAGCGGCATATCCAACGCCAGCTTACCGGCATCCACCTGCTGCATCACCATGACCGAGGTGAATAGCTTGGTAATCGAGGCATATCGAAACACGCTATCTTTACTCAAGGCAGGCTGCCCGGTTTGCGGCTCGCCGACGACTTTCTCTAACAAGACCTGATCGCCGTGCGCAGCTAATACCAAGCCCTTAAATCCGTCGGCCTCTAATTTGCTGACTGCGGCCTCAAGCCCGGGATTTAGGGCTGGATCAGATGCGGTATTGGGCGCTGCCAAAGATAAAGGAGAGACCGACGACAAAGATAATAAAGCGCTAACGCATATGCTTGTGACTAAAAAAAGCTTTTTTCGGGACTTCATCAGACCTGACATGGCGACTCCAGACAAGATTAAAAGATCAACTGGCGGCTGCTATGTTACGTCATCAGGACTTACGCAAACCGCCCTAGCCTAGCCACAACCGAGCCACA
This sequence comes from Undibacterium sp. GrIS 1.8, assembly GCF_040544445.1. Taxonomy (NCBI): domain Bacteria; kingdom Pseudomonadati; phylum Pseudomonadota; class Betaproteobacteria; order Burkholderiales; family Oxalobacteraceae; genus Undibacterium; species Undibacterium sp. GrIS 1.8. The sequence continues at coordinate 54,625 of NZ_JBEONQ010000001.1, forward strand.
ACTGAACCACAACTGAGTTACAGCCGAGTTGCAGCCGAGTTACAGCCTGTTACTAAATTTGCAGATTCAGCGAAAAAACCATGATAACTTTTTTCCTTGTGCTGCGTTGTAACTAGACGGCAAAGTCGCTTTCTATACCAGACGCAAATACTGCAAAGCGGGCGGGTAGCAAGTTCACATCAGTTTAATTTCATCTGATTATCGATTTACGAAGGTCGATCATGACAACAAATTCTCTCACTCTGGCGCGCTACGGGATCAAGCTCGCTAACATCACCAACATCGCCGGCTTAGGCTCACTATTATTACTGGCAAGCTGCGCGAATACGCCGCAAAACCAAACCACTCAAGTTAATAACGCCCCCGTAAGTCATGTGCTGGAAGCGGCACACGTAGATCCAGACAAACTACTCAACCGCATTACCTGGGGCGCCAATGCCTCCTCCTCACAAGAATTGCGCGCGGCGGGCATGGATCGTTACCTTGACCAGCAATTGCGTGGCCGTGTTGCCATCTTGCCGCCAGCAATACAGGCACAAATTGATAGTATGACGATTACCCAGCGGCCTTTTGACCAGTTAATGCAAGATCTGGAAACCCGTCGTATCACCGCAGAAAAACAAAAGGGTATTGACGACACGCTAGGCAAAGATTACCAACAAGAATTATCCCGTCTGGCGAAAGAGGCCGCAACCAGATCGCTATTGCGCGCAGTGTATTCACAAAACCAATTGCAAGAACAGATGAGCTGGTTTTGGATGAATCATTTTAATATTCATAACGGCAAAGCCAACGAACGCGCCTTGTTGGGCGACTTTGAAGAGCGTGCGATTCGGCCCAATGCTTTGGGCAATTTCCATGATTTATTACGCGCCACGGTATTGCATCCGGCGATGTTGCGTTATCTAGATAATGATCAAAATGCGGTCAATCGTATCAACGAAAACTACGCCAGAGAGTTGATGGAGCTGCACACCATGGGTGTCGGCAGCGGCTACTCCCAAGGCGATGTGCAAGAACTTGCGCGAGTGCTTACTGGATTTGGGGTCAACCAAAATCCGGACACACCGAAGATGAAGGCTGAATTGCAACGACTGTATGTACGCAATGGCATTTTTGAATTTAACCCACAGCGCCACGATTTTGGCGATAAAAAAATACTTAACAAAGTCGTGCATGGTCGCGGCTTACCAGAGTTGGATGAAGTCATCACCTTGCTCAGTCGCCAGCCTGCAACGGCGCAATTTATCAGCCGCAAACTTGCGATTTATTTTGTCTCGGATACACCGTCCGATGCTCTGGTATCCAAAATGGCGCAACGGTTTTTACAAACTGATGGCAATATTCCAGCAGTCTTGCGCAGTATGTTTGAGTCGCCAGAATTTATCGCCTCGCTGGGGAATAAGTTTAAAGACCCTATGCATTATGTCGTCTCTTCAATACGCATGGCTTACGACGGCAATCCCATCATGAACACTGGCCCGATGCTGAATTGGCTCAATATGCTGGGGCAGCAGACTAATGGTCGGCAAACCCCCGATGGCTATTCCATGCAAGAAAGCGCTTGGGCCAGCCCGGGGCAAATGACCATGCGTTTTGATGTCGCAAAATCGCTGGCAAACAACAATCCTGGCTTATTCAAAATAGATAATCAAGCGGCACCGCCGCGCCCGCCGCAACCTGCATTAGTTAACTCACCTTATGTCAAAAATTGGGCGAATAGCTTCAGCGTGGGAACGCAACAAGCATTGATGCAAGCCAATTCGCCACAAGAATGGAACGCGTTTTTTCTGGCATCTCCAGAGATGATGCGTCGGTGATTTGCTACACGGTTTCACTACACGATTGACAAAAAATTTGTCGGGTGCGCAGTCCAAATAACGTAGCCGACCGATATCAGCACACCAGTACAAAGGAATTATCATGAACCGTCGTGATCTACTCAAAGCATTTGCCGCACTGTCTGCCACCAGTATCAGTAGCAGCCTGTTTGCCGCACCAGCCACCCAAAACCGCTTACTCATTGTATTTTTGCGTGGAGGTTACGATGCCAGTAACTTATTGATCCCGACATCGAGTAATTTTTATTACGAAGCGCGTCCCAATATCGCCATCGCCCGTCCGATGAGTGGAAGCAGTTCAGGAAATACTACGGGCATCAGTACAGAACTCAATGCAGCATTGGAACTGAATGCGGACTGGGGCTTGCACCCGGCTTTGCGCGACAGCATTTATCCTTTATATCAAAAAGGAGAAGCCGCCTTTATCCCATTTGCGGGTACGGATGATCTCTCGCGCAGCCATTTTGAAACTCAGGACAGCATAGAACTGGGGCAGCCTTTGGTTGGTACACGTAATTTTCATTCGGGTTTTTTAAACCGTCTGGCAGATGTGTTGAATGGTGCGCCAGCAATGTCATTCACCGATCAATTACCGATCGTTATGCAAGGCAAGGCGCGTATTGCCAACACGTCGCTAAGGTCGCCCGGCAAGTCGAATGTGGATAATCGCCAGAGTAAAATCATTACGCAAATGTATAGCCAGACCGGTCTGGCGCAGCAAGTCACCGAAGGCTTTGCGGTGCGCGAAGAAGTCTCGCGCGAGATGCAAGAAGAGATGAATTCAGCTAACCGCAATGCAATCTCGACCAAGGGCTTTGAACTGGAAGCAAGACGCATCGCCAAAATGATGCGAGAAAAATATGCTCTCGGCTTTGTCGATGTCGGTGGTTGGGATACCCACGTCAATCAAGGCGGTGCCAGCGGCACATTAGCCAGCAAGTTTGATGAGCTGGGGCGCGGACTGGTCGCGTATCAGCAAGAAATGGGCGACGCTTGGCGCAATACGACGGTGGTGGTGCTAAGTGAATTTGGTCGTACTTTCCGCGAAAACGGCAAGCGCGGCACCGATCATGGCCATGGCAGTGTGTACTGGGTATTGGGCGGTGGCATCAAAGGCGGCCAGGTCGCCGGTGAGCAAATTCAGCTGGAACAACCCAAATTATTCCAAAACCGCGATTACCCCGTATTGAATGAATATCGTGCCGTCTTAGGCGGATTATTCGCAGGTATTTACGGCTTGAATGCCAGCCAGTTGGATCATGTATTTGCCGGCGTCAAAGCACGTAATATCGGCTTAGTCTGATGCTGGATCGGCAGTTGGTGGTGAGTTTGACGAAGGTGACATGGGCGATGGCAAAGCCAAGGACGAGATCGGTAATTCAATATAAAAACATGTCCCCGCTTCTGCGTGCTGGCCTTCATATCCGATCTCGCCATGCATTTGATGCATGATCGCCTGGGTGATCGCCAGACCCAGTCCCGTGCCACCTTTGGCACGGGTATCAGAAGAATCTGCCTGCGAGAATTTTTGAAAAATCCGCTCGCGGAAATCTTCAGGAATACCGCTACCCTGATCGATCACTTCTACCCGCACTTTATTCACCGCAGATAACTTCACCAGGAGTTTTACATCCGCGCCCTTGGGTGAATATTTACAGGCGTTTGACAATAGATTAGCCATCACTTGCTGAAACCGTCCCTCGTCTACATTGACCGATACCGCTGGAATCTCTTCGCTCAGCGCAATCCGCACGCCCAAGTTTTGAGCAAATGCCTGGTTGGTTTGTACCGCGCTGGTTAATAAGTCACGTAATGGCAAAGTCTGGAAAGAAAAATCCATTTTGCCCGCTTCGATTTTTTGGCTATCTAATAAATCATTAATTAAGCGCGTCAGGCTCTCACTATTTTTATGTGCAATCGTAATTAGCATCTGCGCTTTTTCTGGAATGGCACCAACCACGCCGCCTAGCAGCAAACTTAACGAGCCGCGTATCGAGGTTAGCGGTGTGCGCAACTCATGGCTGACGGTAGAGATAAATTCACTCTTCATCTTCTCCATCTTGCGTCGCTCGCTGATGTCACGCACGATGACGATCAGTTTGCGATGTCCCGATAGCTGATACTCACTGATTGATAATTCCGCCGGAAATAAGCTGCCATCTTTACGCATGCGCTCGGCCTCCAGATAAATCATCCCTGAACTCACAAACTCTGGATAACTCATCGCCAGCGCCATCAAATCCTTACTATCAGGCGGCGCAAAAAACTCTCCGTGCTTGCCAACGACATCTTCAGGATCATACCCATACATCGCTAAAGCAGCTGGATTGGAGGTTTCAATATTACCGTTCTCATCGACCATGATGATGCCATCGGCTGCGTTTTGAAATACCGCCAGAAAGCGGTCAGACGACTCTTTTAACTCCCTTTTTTGCTGCGTCAGATCTTGTAATAAAGTCGCTTGATTACGGTTGATCACTTCGGCCTGACGCTTTAATTCTTTGGTAATTTCTAAATCAATTTCGCGCCGTTTTAACAAACTAAGCAATAAAGTAAACGCCATGATGACCGCGATCACACCGCCCAAAGCTACGGTAACAATCACGCCGCTGGTGCGGCGCCAGTCTGTGAGATAAAGCTCTTCCTCAATCGAAAAATTAATGATCAAAGGATATTTATCCAGTGTCTGGATCGCCGCCATACGCATCAGAGGCTTTCCACCGTCTGCCATTCGTTCAGTATTGGTAATGATCACACCGGATTTCTTTTTTTGATCATGTACTAACTGGTAGGTGCTACCCGTCAGGCTGCGCTTACCCATCAGATCATCACGCTCTGGCCAACGTGTCAGAAAGGTAAAATCATCGCGGAACAAAGTCACCGCGGCACGGCCACCGATACTAATTTTTTCGTAAAAACTGGAATAAAAGGAGGGCGACACACCAATAGCAGCGATACCAATAAACTCGCCATCGCTGCCCGTTAAGCGACGACTGATAAAAAATGTCCATTGACCAGTGGCTTTATTGCGTGTGGAGGTACTGACGTACTCTTTAAGACTAGCGTCATTTTTTTGTGCGACAAAATAATCGCGATCGGCACCGTTGATTGTAACGGAGGGGAAACTACGTGAATTGGCAATCAAATTACCATCAGCATCAAGTATAAAAATCACATCGATCTGCGGCGACAACTTCTTTTTTTCAGCCAATACTTGATGAAACTCCAGTGTGTTGACATGGGTATTTAAATACTCAGAATCGATAGTCCAGCGGTCCTGTATCCGCTCAACCACATTATCTAAAGCGAGGTAGGCAGTGCCCATTTGCTGGGCCGTATTTTCGGCCAGCATCAGGCTGAATGCCTCGGTCTGCTTTTGCCATTTCTCAACCTCTTGACCGCGCAATACCCAGATGGAGGCAACGGCAGAAACGATAATCGTCAGCACCAGAAAAATGCCAAGTGCGGCAGCCAAACGACTGGTCTGTTTTCCGTTACTTTTCATTCGAATGGTTTTATCCTGGCAGCACAAAAATTTATCATCGACTTTCGCTATCGTACACCGACTCATGCGGATTCAGATTGGATAGTCAGCATGAATAGTAAAAACAGTGGATGAACCGATAATAATGAGTATCAACGGACTGTCGCCGGCACATCAACTGCACATCAAGCACCCGTCACTTATCGGTATCAAGCGAGCGCTCATTTTTTAGAAGGGTTAGAAACAGGCAGTACTTCCACAAAATCCTAATAGGTAGAAATGATACGTTTTTACCATCTAAGCATCATGAATAATCACAAATAATCACAAATAATCACAAGTGATTGTCGCAGCCAGATTTATGTGCCATTGTTGCACTGAGGGCAAGAGTTAAAATCACAGATCCATCCACATGGGGCTTGCGCAACATCACAAAAACAATGTTGCCCAAATCCTGACAATTACAAGGAGCGTGTTCAATGAAAAAACTTATCTTAGCAAGCAGCCTGACGTTGGTTTCTGCCTCTGGCATGGCAGCCATCACACCTTGTGCAGAAATCAAAGAAAAGATTGAAGCAAAGCTGGAGGGGAAAGGGGTTAAAAACTATAGGCTGCAAGTAGTCAGTGCAGATACAGAAACCAAAAACCGAGTGGTCGCAAGCTGTGACGGTGGACGTAAAAAAATCATTTACCAAAAATCTCACAAAGCTGACGTCATGGAATAGCGTCTCAGGTAAGCCGGTTTGCAAAACAAACTTTTTAGGACTTACGCAATTGGGACGGTTTTGCGTAAGTCCTGACTTCTACACCGACAAATCGGGCTGCCAGATATCTACGCTAGTTCAGCTCAATTAGCTGCGCTTGCCACGGAAAATCGCCAAGCCTTTGGCAGCCTGGGCTTGCACGGCATTTTTCACCAGCGGCGTCCAGCCCAGTAACCAGCCTTTCAAACCCAAAGCCTGGCGCGACCATTTCCATAAATCAAACTGATCTGTGTGCTGTACGATTTTGCCATCGCGGAGAGCAAAGCTGGCATGAATATCATTGATCACTGTGTTACCAGTTTGCGAGAACGTGTAAGTTGCCACCCAATGCGCCTGCCCGCGCTGATCGTCGGCTGAGATACCGTCAAACACGACAGAAAAATTCTGCGCTTTGCTAGTTAGCATGCGCCACATATCCGCCGCCTCTGCACCCTGCAAAGAAGGGAAAACCGGATCAGAAAAAATCACGTCAGCGGCATAGCAAGCCGCCATCGCTTCGGCATCCAGACGCTGGAAGGCGGTATAAAACTGGGTGATTAATTGGGCATTCGGATGCATGGGATTTCCTTTTAGCGGATCAGGGCACGGCTGGTTTGACTACATCCTTGGTCATGATTCATGGGGTGAATTTTATATACTCCCCCTTTATTTTACAGAAATCGCCTTACTGACCAATGATTATATGGACACCTTAAAATACTGTATAGGAGTATCTATTTTACGTAGATAAATATTTTGATGCATCACCAGCAATCATGCCGTGTCGGCAAATCAGGTTTATTCCACCGACCACCACTTAATGCTTGGCGGATTTGCCTTTGGCACTAGCACTTTCGCTAGCACTGTCCGATGCCGATGCGCTGGCGGAAGGTGCGCTGGCCGAGGCACTTGCACCCGCTTCCATCTTGGCATGCGCCTCTGCGTCTACCTTCTCTGGCTTGACGGTGTCAATTTTATTTTCGCGCATGTAGTCACTCATCTCTTTCCAACCGGCATACACAGCAGACCTGGACGCCTCGGGATTAAGCACATAACAATCTTCCAGCGCACGGCCAGAATGACGACATGCGCCGCCAGTGGCACGGCCATCGGCCTCTTTGGCGGCGGCCTCTTTAGCGGGATCAGGTAGCCCAAGGCGATCGCAACCCGCCAGCAAAGTCAAAGCGCAAACGCCGAGGCAAAGAGAGGAACGAAGTGACATCGCAGCACCGATCAGATATGGGGATAGCTGCATGGTAACAAATCCTGCCAAGCATTTCATCTTATCTTGGCGGATTTGTTTGCTTGCGCCAGAAACCATACATCAAGAGCGTGGGATTGGCTTAAGGTATTTGGTTTCACTGGGTATTTAATCGGCACAACCAAGTACAGCTCACGTTCATGAGGGTTTCATGAGATGTAGAACAAGCATCCTGTCCTTATTCTGTCGGGTATCATTACAAAATAAAAATTAAGTCACGTTATCCCTCATGACCCACACGCCTGCGCACATCGAAAGTTGGATTGAAAACTTGCTTGAAGAAGCGAGTAGTGACCTCGTCTTTCTTTGGAATATTCAGAATGGTAGCTTTGGAGGTTTGCGAGTAGCGCCTGATAAGAAAACATTGGAAAAAGTGATAGAAGGTTTAGTGAAAGGCGGTTGTCTCATCGGATTTGGTGATCCAAGTTTTTCGACTTGGAGCGTTCCTCTTGAGATTCAAGTCCCACGCGAACTACTTCCGGTAGCTATCATCCAATTCTGGGAAGCGAATCCGAAAGAAAATGAGTTCATAACATTCGCCCGGCGCGACACTATCAGAGCCGATCTTGACCGCATAAAAGGTAGTCGATAGGACCGACCGTGATGCGGTTCAGTATTTTAAATTTCGTACGCGGTCATCCACTCACCCATGCGTTATACAGCGTGAACCTTGCACGGAGTCAGTATGAACATATGGAGCACAACCCTTCCGACCATACTGGCGAAACTCCACGAGTTGGCGTTCGACTATAACGATGGCGAAGGAATAGACTTTGAGCCCTATCAATCGTTCTTATCTTCTGAGGAGACCTTGAATTGGTTCAAAACATGGACTGGTAATTCAACGGTCGATGGATCTCAGTTTCGCGTATTTGGACAAGACGGAACCGGCGGCTACGTGGCACTGTGGTTCACACTTTCAGAAACGGTACTCGAAGAACAACCCGTAGTTTTCCTTGGGTCCGAGGGAGACCGAGGTATTGTCGCTACAAACCTAGACGAGTACCTGTGGCTTCTAGCGGACGGTATTGGACCCCTTGAAGCTATTGCATATCCAGAGCTAGATCCTAAGCCCAATCCTCAATTCACTGAATTTGCGCGCATGAATTCAAAAGTCGCCGCAATGAAGGCGCAGGCTGTCCTTGCGCGAGCGAACGCCGCATACCCGTCATTCTCGCAATACATCGACAGCCTATGTGGCTAGCGCTCTCACGTAATGAGTTGCTAACCATTCAATCAAGACGCCGCAATAAAGCACACCTCTCATGTTAAACGTTAGACCCCCTTTGAAGCGTCTCGCCCGCTTGGCTATCTTGTACGTTGTCATTAGTTTGATCTCGGTACCCGCCCACATCGTTCTGTCGTTCCCTCACTATCCGACTTCATTTATCGGTTGGCTGGCTTTTGTTGCATTGCCGATCCCCCTCGCCATAGCAGTCGAGTGGCTATTGCGATACCGCCCCATGAAGTTGATCGATCCAATCGATGCGTGGGCCAGTCGCGTTGAACGGTCTCCCTACAGATTAGCCATTATTGTCGGTGTCCTCGCTATGGGCTGCGCACTCGGGCTCGCCGCAGCGTGGCTTTTTTCCTGAGCCTTATCATGGCTATATCGTTATAGTGCATAGGAGCTTAAGCCCATGCCCCCCCGCTTGGCTCGGTAAAAGCGAGCTTCCTATTTTTATTCGGTCGATTATCATTGCAACATGAAAATTAAAACACGTTAGACCAGAGGATAATCATTTTGACCAACACATGGATACAACACCCCGTTCATCTACTCGGTGAAAAGGTGGAGCTTTGCCCTCTTGAAGCAGATCAACTTGACGAACTTTTTAAAGTTGCCTGCAACCCGGAAATTTGGAAGCAAACGTCGGTTGATTACTCGAATCCAGAGATTTTTTATCCGAACTTCAACGCAGCATTAAGTGATCGTAACGCTGGCAAAGCATATCCATTTTTGATTGTTGATTTGATTGATTCGCGAATCATCGGGACGACGAGGCTCCTAGAAATCCACTCGCTGGATAAAAAACTAGAGGTCGGCATCACTTGGATTGATACCGCATATTGGGGAACAGGCGTTAACTTGGAGTGCAAGTTTCTATTGCTTCAGTATTGTTTTGAGCATCTTTTGGCGAATCGCGTCCAGTTCAGGGCAAAGGCTGATAACACCAGATCGCGCAAAGCTCTGGAAAAAATCGGCGCCATTTTCGAAGGTATTCAAAGGAAGGACAAAATTGAGCCCAATGGCAAGCCAAGAAATACTGCTTTCTACAGCATCACGAATGACGAGTGGCTAGAGGTTAAATCGTCTCTAACCGATAAAATTCAAGCAAGGTATGCGTTGGCTTAACCCATGGTTTAACCGCATTTGCTCCAGCATGGCAGCGCATGAAATTGATAGTAGTTATTGCTAGCTTTCTATTCTCTGGATTCGCCGCCATAGTCTACGTTAGCGATCTCAGCTTTAATTTTTCGTCCTCGGCAAAGATAGATACTCTAAGTGAGTATCTATCTTATGTCCATATATTGATTGGACAATGTGGCATTTATCGAAAAAATAATGGGGAGTATATGTACTTTTACTTAATATCGATCAATGTAGACAGTCTAAAAATTAGATTCTTTTCCTCAACAAACTAGTTCGGGTAGTTACAGCCGTCCCCGCTACATCTGCTGAAAAAGGTGCGCATGGTTGCGGCTGACTTCTAGTTTTTCTGGATGATTTTTTAGTTGGATTAATTGCCGTCCGCGGAAATCGCGCGTCACTTCGGTAATCGCATCGACCCGTACTAAGGTCGAGCGGTGGATGCGCCAGAACTCATCCGGGTCAAGTTCATCCTCCAGCTCTTTGAGGGTTTTTCGGATCAACACTTCGGTGGTTTCTGTTTGTACCCGCGTATATTTTTCGTCGGACTGAAAAAACAAAATCTCCCGAGTGCTGATCATACGCAGACTGCTGCCGACGCTAGCTTGTATCCAGCGCAGATAGTCGCGCTTGGCTTGCTTTTGCTGCGCAAGCTGGCTCAGCAAATCCATGATCTGCTGGTTTTGTTCCAGATTCTTTGTTGGGTTTTGCGGCGCTTGTGATGGTGTGGCTTGTGCGGCCAAGGCCAAGCGCTTTTGTAATCGTTCGCACGTTGCGCGCAATCGGTCTGCATCGACTGGCTTGAGTAAATAATCCAAAGCGCCTTGTTCAAACGCCTGCACCGCATATTCATCGTAGGCCGTGACGAATACGATATGCGATTGCCCTACCAGTTCACGTGCGGCCTCAATCCCGCTTTGTCCCGGCATGCGGATGTCGAGAAAAATAATGTCCGGACGATGTAAATTCGCCAGCTCGACCGCCGCCATGCCGTTGCCTGCCTCGGCGATGATCTGCAACTCTGGCCAGACTTCGCGCAATCTGGCGCGTAACTGATCGCGCATCGGAGGTTCGTCATCCACGATGAGCGCGGTGAGAGGTGTCAGAGGGGGCGAAGATGTCGAGATTGGATTCGTCATTTTTTGATTCACAAAAATTCTGTCAAAATTTACTCTACAAATTTAAGATTTTGCACTTGTTGATTCGATAGGACTTAAGCACGTCCGGAATACGGTATGCGAATACTCACAATCGCTCCACCGGTAATCGGTGCCTCAATCATCAGCTGCGCATCTTGTCCATATAGAATTTTTAGCCGCTCGCGGATATTACTTAAACCTATGCCATCATCGGCGTGGACGTTAAAGCCAATGCCACTATCTCTGACATTGACTTGCAAATAGTTGCCTGCGGCAGCGGCGCTGACATGAATTATGCCGCCTTCGGTCTTCGGTTCCAGACCATGTTTGATCGCATTTTCAACCAGGGTTTGTAACATCATCGACGGGAAAGCAGCGTCTGCCAAGTGCACAGGAACATCGAAATTGACTTGTAAACGTTCACGCATCCTGGCTTGCATAATATTGAGGTAAGCCCGCGACAGCGCGACCTGCTGCCCTAATCTGCCACCGCCCTGCTCACGCATTTGCGGTAAAGCCGAGCGTAGATATTGAATCAGATGGGCGTGGATTTGTGCAGCCTGTAGCGGATCGGTTTCTATCAGCTGACCAATCAAGGCTAAGGTATTAAACAAAAAATGCGGCTCAATCTGTGCCTGCAAGGTTGCCATCTGCGCTTCCATCAAACGCCGCTCCAAGGCTTCGACATTGGCCTTGGTAGTGGCATCGGCCGCTTTTAAATCAGCCTGACGCTTGCCACCTGCCAGCACTTTGATAGCGACCGAGCTGATGGCAAAAAACGCGCCTAATTCAGGTGTCCGCAATATCGGGCCGACGACCATCATCACCGCAAAGCAGACAATGGCCAGATTCTGCCAGGACACCACCGCCAGCCAATCAAAAAACCGCCACCACAATACGGTTGTGGTTTCAACGATGTCTAAAACGATCGTCAAAATGCGATTATTTCCATTGGATTTCATTGTCCACCGCCACTCTGATCGCCCTGATCAGGATGACTCCCCGCTACTGAACGGGAATGCTCAAGACGTGTGGCGCGTTGACGACTTTTTCTGGTGGCTAAGACACTCACCAAAATTAAGAGCTTAATCATCAAAAAGCTAAGAAATAACACCAGAGCCAAAGGCAAAATGGTCAGCACGATGGCTAATGCAATCGACAAGGTGAGCAATTGCGGCGCAGGCAAGCGGCGCAGCCAGCGCAGACCGGTGCGGGCAAGATCGATGACAGTCGTCCACAATTCGCTCAATAAAGCGGTAACAGCGTCGAATGTGCTTTCTGGTTTTTGTGTTTGCGAGTTTGTTTGTTGTGTTTGCTCTTGCATGATCATGCTCCATTGGTTGTTAGAAGTTCCCAAGGCATTGCTGCCGATATGCACACTATATTGAGGACCAGCCACCGTCACCAGCACGATACGACCGATTGCTGACTTAAGGGTTTTATTGGTCGATGTGCCGGATAAACGGTAGTCAGGCAAAAACCCAATGCTATCTGTACAAGGACTTCGGCTTTATTTCTGGCTAAATAGCTAATTGGCGCTTGTAACATACAATAGAAGAACTTCTATAAGAAAAACATTATCTTAGCTGCGTCCGGTTTAACCAAATCATTTGAACTGCCCTTAATTTGAACTTCCCTTATTAACTGATTGTACAAATGCCTTTATTTTTATCCTCAAAAATGCCACGTCGTTACCCTCACCTGATCGCACTTGCTTGTGCATTTTTATTGTGTGCTTGCTCACCTAAATTCGATTGGCGTGAGGTTCGTGGCAGCGATGTACCTTACACAGTTTTAATGCCCGCCAAGCCAGCCAGTTTTTCACGCGATATGCAGTTGGAGGGTACGCAGTTTAAAATGGAAATGACAGGCGCAGACGTAGACGGCGTGAGCTTTGCCATCGGTACCGCTAAAATTGAGGATGCGAGCAAAATTGCTATGGTATTGGCAGCCATGAAAAATGGCATGATCAATAATATCCACGGTACCATCGTGAGCGAAAAACCAGGCAAACTTGAGCATTCAGTTGATGTTGAGGCGCACGGCAATTTGCAAAATGGTCAACCAGTACTATTGGTAGCGCGGTTTATCACACGTGGGCCTTGGGTTTATCAGGCGGTGATTATGGGGCGAGAAAAAGCCGTCACCCCTGATGTGATTGATACTTTTATGACCTCATTTAAAATTAATTAAGTCATTGATTAAGTAAGTAATCGGACTTACGCAAAACCATTATCTTTTTATCTTTGAGACTCACACTGTATGAAATTACCAGAACTTGATACCGCAACAGTCGACCGCGTCATACAAATGGCGTGGGAAGATAGGACGCCGTTTGAGGCAATCCAAGTACAATTCGGGCTGGACGAGAAAAACGTAATCGCTGTCATGCGTAAATATATGAAGCGATCCAGTTTTGAGATGTGGCGCAAACGGGTCACGGGGCGCAGTACCAAGCACCTAGCCTTGCGCGATCCTGAAGTGACGCGCTTCCGTTCAGAAGATCAGCGTACCCGTTGATGTGACTTAGGTAAGCTGAATGGGTTAAGAATTGCCGAGGCTAATTTTTAGGCATATCATTAATCCGAAGCTTAACTGAACTATTCATCAACCAGCGCCAATGAAGAAAACTGTTATAGCAAGGCTGCGATAGCGGTTTTGTGCAAGCCCTGCAAGACTCCACCAAATTCAATCAAAAATAGCATCAGCTCATATTTATCAATAGGGAAAATTCATGTTAATCACGTTCAAATCGAAAGCCGCTACCGAAGTCACCATGTACAAAGAACATGCGCGTCGGATATTGGACATGCTGAATAAAAATGTCGATCAAGGCATTATCACTGCAGCAGAAACTGAACATGCGATCCAGGTCATCGAGGCTGCGGTTGCTGACAGCAAAGCACATAGTGTGTCGGAAGAATTGCAACGCGATATTGACGCGCACCACCACGACGATCAGCATGATAACGAGCATGAAAAAACAGAGACCGTCAGCTTCTCCAGCCGCGCATATCCTTTGCTTGAAATGCTGCATGCAGCGCATAAAATGCAAAGAGAAGTAATGTGGGGCGTTTAGTTTAGTCCCGCGCCGGAGGCAGCGATGACATCGCATATTGATAAAACGCTAGAGTTTAGCTTGTCCGCCAGTGACGGTACGTCGCTCTTTGTGCGTGACTGGCCATTGTCTCTGACGGATGACAAAAAACCGGTGCACGATGGCATTGTGATCATGCATGGTCTGGGCGAGCATTGTGGTCGCTATGCACATGTGGCGCGGTTTTTTAACGCATTGGGATTTGCGGTACGTACTTATGATCATCGTGGCCATGGTGCATCTGGTGGTGCGCGTGGCGATAGTTCTGACGAAGAATCTTTGCTGCGTGATGCCAGACTGGTGATTAATGATTTCAGTAAACATCTGACTGCGCCGCCGCTATTGTTAGGGCACAGCATGGGCGGCTTGTTTGCAGCGCGTTTTGCGACTGCCGGTTTGGCGCCTATCCGTGGATTGATTTTGTCTTCCCCGGCGTTGGCATTACCGATGTCTGGCATGCAGCTAGCCTTACTCAAAGTTGCCAGTGTCTTGTTCCCTGGTCTTGGTGTTTCTAATGGTTTAAAAACAAAGTATTTGTCGCATGATGCCGAGGTAATTCAGGCCTACATCAACGATACTCAGGTGCACTCCAAAATCAGCGCCCGCTTATTAAATAGTATGCTGGCCTCGATGGAATACGCCCATGATCACGCGCCACAACTTAAAATCCCCGTGCTAATGATCGTGGCAGGCGATGATCATCTGGTTGACCCCGAGGGCAGCCAACGCTTTTTTGCCCGTTTACCGGAAGAAACTGCGCAAGCGCATTTTTACGACGGCTTTTATCACGAAATTTTTAACGAGCTGGAAGCCACCCGTGTCTTTGACGATGTGCGGACATGGCTGGTGCAGCGACATTTCATCGCAGCCTAACAACAGCTTAGTCACAAAACATAAATACTCCCATCAGGTATATATTAGTTGTCCATATAAAACCTGCCTGATACGTCATTTTTTAGATAAAAATGGGGGAGTATATTAAAACCTGGGATATTTGATATTGGCTGATATCGAATTATTAGTTATTCTCACGATCTTCTCCTTGCCTTTGTAATTCTCAGTGGCAAACGGTTTTACCTCAAAAGCTGGCTGACCGGAACGCGTTTTTAGCGAATACGCTGGCGCGGCTGTTACACTGGCAGCCAAAATTGTCTAAACGAATGCACATATGCTACAACCGCCAAGAAAAACCTTAAAGATCACTAAAACTGCCGCATCAGGCGCTGTCCAAAAGGACAATAAGACCAATAAATCAGGCAGGCCAGCGACCTCTAAGCCATATGCAAAGTCCGGCCAACCGGCACGGTCGGCACCATTAGCACCAGCGCCAAAATCCTCCCCGTCATCTAATGGCATTACAGACCAGCGTCGGCCCGGCAAACCGACGGCAACTGATGCAGCAGCGGCCAGACCTGTAGTGCCAGCCTCATTAAGCCCGTCAAGCTCATCAAACGCCCCTAGCGCGCAGCCAAACGCTTATGTACACGACACATCGGGCATCGAGTATCTGGATATCAAAGCAGATTCGCTCGCATTTAGTCTGGTGGGGGCGGCGCAAGCAGTAGCCTATGTATTAGACGGCGTGGCATTGCCACAAGCCTTGGCTAAAGTGTTTACACAAAGCAAGGCAACGCCGCAAATTAAAGGGGCGATTCAAGACATTTCTTATCGCACCATGCGTCAGGTTGGCCGGGTTGATGCCTTACTCACCTTGATGACGACCAAAGCACCGGAACCAGCTTTGTTATACGGATTGCTGTGTTGTGCGTTGACCTTGCTGGTCAAAAATGAGGCGGAAGAAGATCAGGAACTGCCGTACGAAGCCTTTGTGGTGGTCGACCAAGCAGTCAATGCGGCGGCATCCAGTTCACACATGGCGCATGCCAAAAACATGGTCAACGCGATTTTGCG
Organism: Undibacterium sp. GrIS 1.8; assembly: GCF_040544445.1. NCBI lineage: Bacteria > Pseudomonadati > Pseudomonadota > Betaproteobacteria > Burkholderiales > Oxalobacteraceae > Undibacterium > Undibacterium sp. GrIS 1.8. The sequence goes on from NZ_JBEONQ010000001.1 coordinate 70,472, forward strand.
GCGTTTTCTGCGTGAGCAAGACAGTTTGCTGGCTACCGTGATCAAACAACCAGCGGCGCTGTGGAATTACCCGCAATGGTGGATTGATCAATGCAAGGCGGCTTACCCTGATCAATGGCAAGCAATTTTGCGCACAGGCAATCAACATCCGCCGATGACGCTGCGGGTGAATCGTCGTCAGATCACGACTGAGGCGTATCTACAAACGCTGGCAAGCGAACACATAGAGGCAATCCAAATCGGACCGTATGCAGTGCGCCTGACAAAACCGGTGCCGGTGGCACAAATCCCTGGTTTTGAGCAAGGCTGGGTTTCAGTACAAGATGCAGGCGCACAATTAGCAGCAAGTTTGCTGGATGTACAAGACGGTATGCGAGTGCTAGATGCCTGCGCTGCTCCCGGCGGCAAGTCTTGCCATATTCTGGAAACAGCCAATGTCGATTTATTAGCCTTGGATGCAGACCCGCAACGCTTGGGGCGGATTGACGAAAATCTGGCGCGCTTGCAATTGTCAGCAGAGGTGAAAGAAGGCGATGCCAGCCGCTCTGGCTGGTGGGATAAACAAGGGTTTGACCGGATTTTGGCAGATATTCCTTGCACCGCATCCGGCGTGGTGCGCCGTCATCCGGATATCCGCTGGTTAAGGCGCAAGGCGGATGCAGTACAGTTATCGACCTTATCCGCCCGGATTTTAGACAATCTATGGCGCATGCTGAAACCAGAGGGCAAATTACTGTTGGTCACTTGTTCTATTTGGCCAATGGAGTCTGAATTGCAGGCAGCGGCTTTTGCAAAACGTCATAACGCAATCCGTCTGGATGCACCTGGTCAACTTTTGCCGACCGCCATTGTGGCTGATCGGATAACTGAGCAGACAACGGAACAGACCGCCGAGCAAGCAACAGAATCAGACACAACGTCGGCTGAGAACAACGATCATGACGGTTTGTTCTACGCTTTGTTTCAAAAACCCGCCGCTTAGCACTTATTGCTAAAACTTAATAAAATTCAGAGCGACTTTCAAGCTATGATGCGAAAAACCGCACTCATACTTATCAGACAATCATGACCCTTGTTTCGCCTCATCATAATTTTATGATCAGACGCTCTATTCATTTACTAAACGGCCTGTTGGCCGGATGGTTCAACTTGCTGTTGATGCTGGCATTTGCCTGCGTTACTGCCTTAGCTGCACCAGCGGCCTTGGCCGCCGATGTTGAGGTGACCCTGGCAAAACTGGAAACCACCGAAGAAGGTTACCGGATTGCTACCGGTTTTGCTTTTGAGTTAAGTCACGGGCTGGAAGATGCGATCACCCGCGGCATACCGATGGTATTTACGACCGAGGTTGAGCTAAGCCGACCGCGTTGGTACTGGTTTGACGAAAAAACCATACGCTCGTCGCAGACCGTCCGCATCGCCTACAACATTTTGACGCTCAAATATACTGCGACGATCAACAATGGCGTACAGCAAACATTTGACAGCCTTAGCGAAGCAATGGCCGTGGTACTTCGCCCCAGGCGCTGGATCGTTGTAGAGCATGGCATTCTGACGAATGGCGCAGTGTACAACGTAGCAGTTCGTTTAAAACTTGATCTAAGCCAGCTACCGAAACCGTTTTTGATCAGCGCTTTAAATAATAGCGACTGGCGGCTTGCCTCGGACTGGAAACAGTTCACCTTCAAGGCGGAAGAGAAGTGACACGTTTTCTCCGGTATGCCCTGATTATTGGCGGTGCTCTGATGAGCATCTTGCTATTCTTTTTAACCACTGCATCCGAAAATTCTGCCAATTTTGAGCATTATTACGGCTGGTTGCTGGGGGCGAATGCAGTCATTGCTTTTGCGCTGTCGGTGTTAGTCATCACTCTTCTGTGGCGCCTGTTGCGCCGCTATCGGTCTAAGGAGTTTGGCTCTCGCCTGATGACGCGTCTGGTCATGTTATTTGCGTTAGTAGGGATTTTGCCGGGCGCGGTGATTTACGTCGTATCAGTGCAATTCGTAACCCGCTCTATCGAATCCTGGTTTGATGTCAAAGTCGAAGCAGCGATTGAATCGGGCTTAAATCTGGGACGCAGTGCGCTCGAGTTCTCATTAGCCGATCTGGAATCCAAAGCACAAAATATGTCCGGCCGCTTATCAGAACCATCTGAAATGAGTTTGTCTATCCGGTTGGGACGCTTACGAGAACAGCTCGATGTGCAAGACGCCACTCTCGTTAATAGCAAAGGACGCGTTATTGCCACCGCCTCCGCTAATATGGGGCGACTGGTGCCAGATTTGCCTACCCCGGCGATGATACGGCAGGCGCGGGTATCGCATGCTTATGCCGCGACTGAGGGCAATTCTGAACCGGTCTCGTTTATTGACAATAGTGCCGCTAATGCCGGCGCCAGCCGCCCCGTTCTGCCAGCGGAGCCACGCGATCTGTTACGTTCGCGCGTCGTGATTGCCCTGCACTCCGCCACTGGCACCAACACAAGTGGTTTGTCTTTGCAAAATGAAGCAATTTATTTGCAATTAATCCATCCCGTACCTACCACGCTCGCCACGCATGCAGAAGCACTGCGCAATGCGTCGGCAGAATATCAAGTCCGCTCTTTAGGACGCGGCAGCTTGAAAACCATGTATATCTTTACCCTCACGCTGACGTTATTGCTGGCAATTTTTGCCGCAGTCACCAGCGCTTTTCTGATCTCCGGCGAGCTGGCGCGCCCTCTTCTTTTATTAGCCGAAGGTACCAAAGCGGTAGCAGAAGGTAATCTCTCACCACGGCCGATCATCACAACATCAGATGAACTCGGTAGTCTGACGCAATCGTTTAACACGATGACCCGGCAGTTATTTGATGCGCGTGCCGCAGTGGAGAAAAACCGTAGCGAGTTAGAAAACGCCAAAGCCTATTTAGAATCCGTATTGGCTAACATGTCCGCCGGTGTAATGGTGCTTGATCAGCATGCCAATTTAGTCACCTGTAACGAATCAGTAGAGCGGATTTTGCAACGCAGTTTAGAGCATGACATCGGCAAGCCAATCAGCGAGATCGAAGGCATGAGCGGCTTCGCCGTGGCAGTCGATAAAGCATTCTCTGAGCAGCATGCACAATCCGCCGCCGGTGGCGAGGATGAGAACGCACAGCATTGGCAGCAGCAAATCGAAATTCCACGACTACAAACCAACAGAACTGAAAGCACAGCGCCTAATAATACCGAAGAACAAGGCATTACCTTATTGGCACGCGGCTCACATTTGCCGGTCTCTTCGGGTAACGGTTATGTGGTGGTATTTGATGACATCAGCAATATTATCTCGGCACAGCGCTCAATCGCCTGGGGCGAAGTGGCGCGAAGACTAGCGCATGAGATCAAAAACCCGCTGACACCGATCCAGTTATCGGCCGAACGTTTGCAGATGAAGCTGCAAGACAAGCTGAGCGAAGCTGATGTTGCTATTCTTAAGAAAAGCACAACCACGATTGTCAATCAGGTAACCTCGATGAAGCGCATGGTGGATGATTTCCGCGATTACGCAAAAACACCGCCCGCCGTGCTGACACCGTTAAATCTGGCAGCCTTAATTGATGAAGTACTGCATTTGTATATGGCTGGCGATGGGCGGGATGCGATCAAACTCAAGTTGGCCAGCAATCTTCCCTCAGTCATGGGTGACGCTACCCAGCTGCGCCAGGTAATCCATAATCTTTTACAAAACGCGCAAGATGCGGTTGCTGACAACGCCAAACCAGGCGCGATCCCGCAAATTGATGTGGTCGCGGAGCTAGTTCGTTATACCAGCGCCGACAAGGCAGAACGCGCTGCGGTGCGGCTGTCTATCATCGATAACGGCCCCGGTTTTTCTAGTAAAATTTTAGCGCGCGCCTTTGAGCCATATGCCACTTCCAAACCACGCGGCACCGGTTTAGGCCTGGCGATGGTGAAAAAAATTATTGATGAACATGGCGGTAGAATTGATATTCAAAATCGTAGCGATACAAACGGTGCAAAAATATCGATTTTGCTGTTAAAGTTAGCACCGGATTCAAATGTCGTTTAATTTGATTTCCACTATTGCTATGTGCGATGGAACCCACCAGAGGAACACTGCATGGTAATGGACCAGAATTTAATAGGGTAATTTATGGCAAACATATTGGTCGTCGATGACGAAATGGGCATCCGGGAACTACTCTCGGAGATTTTAGGCGACGAGGGACACGTCGTTCAACTGGCAGAAAATGCCCAGCAAGCGCGCGAAGCAAGAGCGGCATCCCGCCCTGACTTGGTGTTGCTGGATATCTGGATGCCAGATACCGATGGCGTCACACTCCTCAAAGAATGGCAACGCGACGGTATGTTGACGATGCCCGTCATCATGATGTCTGGTCACGCCACCATCGACACTGCGGTCGAGGCCACCCGGATTGGCGCGCTGAACTTTTTAGAAAAGCCCATCGCCCTGCAAAAGCTGCTGAAAGCAGTTCAGCAAGGTCTGACGCGCACGCCAGAAGTAGCCCGTCCTGCCGCACCCGCTTTACGTGTAATAACTGGCGACTCTCTTGGCAACAGTGGTAATAGCAATAGCTTGAGTAACTCCAATAGCCTGACATCCAGTAGCTTCGCCTCCAGCGCCAGCAATTTTGATCAGCGCAATTTTACGACGGCGCAAAGTCCTCTACCGGCGGTGAATAATCAGTTTGCCAATCTGTCCTTCGATTTGCCACTGAGAGAAGCACGCGATGCTTTTGAGCGTATTTATTTTGAATACCATCTCAACCGCGAAGGCGGCAGCATGACCCGCGTAGCAGAAAAAACGGGTTTAGAACGCACGCATCTGTATCGTAAATTAAAGCAACTTGGAGTGGAGTCAGTTAAATACGCCAAACGCGGCGAATAAAACTGCATGCAAGAATCTAACTTGCGTACGTTGCCCACATGTCCTACATCAGTCACGCTGGTCAGCGGCGGCAGTTATCAGCAAAGAGAGTCTGCGATTGCTGCCGCTGTAAAAAAGATGCAAGTCCTTGCCGGTATCCATAGCGCAAATTCTGTCGCCGTCATACTGGAAGGCTTGCCTAGCGGTGAACTGGCACTCCAAGTCATCAACGATAGATTGTCTGATCCGGCAACAGCACCGCAGACAAAGCTCAAACCCACACTACAAATACAACGCATCGCACCCGGCTGTATGTGTTGCATAGGCAACCTCGCCATGCGCGTTACACTCAATCGCCTGTTACGACAAAAACCCAATTATCTGTTTCTGGCACTAGGCAATCCAGAGCATTTAACACAACTGCGTGACTTTTTATCACAAGCGCCGTATGTGGACTTGCTGAGATTCGATGCAGATATTATTTTAAGCTCTGGCTGGTAAATTAAACCCAGATTTTCCATTGGAACAGCGACAAGTGTGCCTTTGGCGGACTGACTGGCTAGACGCGACGACGACGCAAGCTGCATCTTGCCAGGAGGAGCAACAACGCCAGGCAGTTCGCCAAAGGTGCAATTGTCGCTGTAGCGATCCCACTCGAATCGCGGTCGTGCTATCCCGCTTAACACCGCATGCCCTCTGCGTTTTTTGCGAAGTAGTAGCGGTCTAATGGAAAATCTGGGTTAAAGCTCGTAAAATCATATACTCCCCACCATTTTTACAAAAATAGCCGTATTGTCCAATCATTACATGGACAATAAAATATACTCCTGCAGATATAAATAAAATCATTTAATTGAGTCGGTCTCAATCATTCAATATTGAGCTATTTTCTTTAGCAAAGAATCCACCTAAGTCCGAAAAAGCTAAAGCTCTGCGTTGCCCGGCCGTAACACTAATAAGACAAAGATACAAAATATTCCAGCAAAATACAAAGTCAAAGGTAATATGAGGTGGCAAGCTAAAGAAGGCAGTTGTAGTGGGGAGGCTTGAAATCTGCGCAGATCAGCACCATGTCCTTAGTAACAGAAATTGAAACCACCAACGATTTCCGACCAGAAAGGATGCAAAATGAATCTCATCTACAACAGCGAGCAATACAGCGTCTTTGAATACGGCGCCGACACCGACCATGAAGCTTTACGCTTTGGCGGTTATGAAATTACCGATAAATCGGTGCGTCGCGAATGGTTTATCGGCGGCCCGCTAGCTGCCAACTTCCGCAAAGATGTCCACGAATTAATTGCCAGCGAACCTAGCATCGAAGATATCGATGATTTTCTGGGTCAGTTCGATTCTTACATGAAGCAATCGGTACAACTGCACTAAGCACGCACTGTGCATATCAGTAAGTCAACTGTCGTAAAAGATAGCGATCTATTCAAATCACACAAGCTCTACATGACCCTGAGCACGCTCTGCGCTCAGGGTTATTCAATCATCTACCAGTGATGGCTCGCATACACTTAGCTGTATGCAACGAGATAGTAGAAATGCTATTGTCAAACTTCATGCATTAATGCCCTCACCCAGCGCGACTAAACCCGACTAAACGCTACTAAGCCTCACTAAACGCCTCTATCATGTCCTCGTCCATTTCCCCGCTCGATTGGCTCAGTGGCTTGCAAAGTCTCAGTAGCACGTCGTCAGATCAGCGTCATGCGGTATTAGTTACCATCACCGCGGCACTTGGCTCTACGCCGCGTGGCACAGGCACCCGTATGCTGGTCACACCCGCGACGCAATACGGCACGATAGGTGGCGGGCATCTGGAATGGAAAGCGCTGGCAATGGCGCGTTTGTGGCTATCTGAAACCCTATTTAAAACAAGCTCACCACGTACTGAAAAACTGGCACTTGGCCCTAGTCTGGGGCAATGTTGCGGTGGCGCTGTGCAGATTCAGTTTGACCGCCTGGATCAATGGAGCGATGCAGAATTTACGACGCAGCTCAGTCATTTTCAGCAACAGCGACCGGTGTTACCGCAACTGATTTTATTTGGTGCTGGTCATGTCGGTGCCGCCTTAGTGCAGGTTTTGTCGCAAATTCCTTGCCGGATTCTCTGGGTAGACGAACGCGATCATTTGTTCCCGGCACAATTACCTGCTAACGTACAAACCGAAGCTACCGACACACCGGAAGCCGTCATCGCTCATGCTGAAACCAGCACTTATTTTTTAGTCATGACGCATCATCACGGCTTAGATTTACGCTTGAGCGAACAAATTTTAAAGCGGGGCGACGCAGCGTGGTTTGGACTGATAGGCTCGCAGACCAAACGCGCCAGTTTTGAGCATCGCTTAAAAGAACGTGGCATTCCCGTCCTAGCATTACAAAGCATGATTTGCCCTATCGGCTTGCCAGGTATCCCAGGCAAAGAACCAGGCGTGATTGCGGTTGCAGTTGCCGCACAATTATTGCAGTTATGGTCAACCACCCCTGCACTGCCAGCGAACCCGGTACTGTCTATCAATGCAGCTACAAACTCAGTTATAAACTCAGTTATAAACGCAGTTGCAAACTCAGTTACAAACATACCGACTAATCCATCTTCTATTTTGAGTACAGCAACGCTATGAGTAATCACTTACACGACTTTATTTGTGGTCTGCCGAAAGCCGAACTCCATTTGCATATTGAAGGCTCGCTTGAGCCAGAATTGATGTTCGCACTGGCGCAACGCAATGCGGTCAAACTGCCATACGCATCTGTAGAAGATATCCGTGCTGCATACAACTTTAGTGACCTGCAATCGTTTCTGGATCTGTATTACGCTGGTGCTGCAGTGTTACAGACCGAGCAGGATTTTTATGATTTGACCATGGCCTACATCCAACGGGCATTGGCTGACAATGTGCGCCATGTCGAATTATTTTTTGATCCGCAAACGCATACCGCCAGAGGGATTACGACTGAGGTCGTTTTCGCTGGTATTGCACGCGCCTTGCGCGAGGCCAAAGCAGAACATGATTTTTCTGGCAGTATGATTTTATGTTTCTTGCGCCACCTCAGCGAAGAAGACGCCTTCGCTACGCTGGATGCCGCCATAGCGCTGCGTGATGCATATGCCGATCTGTGGAATGGCATCGGCCTTGATTCTGCCGAAGTTGGCAATCCACCAGAAAAATTTACCCGCGTATTCGCCAAAGCATTAGAGCTAGGTTTCCGCCTGGTCGCACATGCAGGCGAAGAAGGCCCGCCATCCTACATCCACAGCGCACTTGATGTCTTGCAAGTAGAACGCATTGACCACGGCGTCAGAGCGGAGGAAGACGCCGCGCTGATGCAGCGTTTGCAGCAAACACAAATACCACTGACGGTCTGCCCTTTATCTAATTTAAAACTCTGCGTAGTATCCGATTTGCGTCAGCACAATCTGGCGCGCATGTTGCGTGCGGGTCTGTGCATCACCATCAACTCCGACGATCCTGCGTATTTTGGTGGCTATATGAATACTAACTTCATCGCCACAGCCGACGCGCTGGAATTGACACGCGCCGAATTAATACAGTTAGCAAAAAACAGCTTCTGTGCTTCCTTCGCATCGCCGGAACAAAAGCAGGTGTGGCTGAATGAGTTAGATGAATATGTGCGTCTACACTGATGTAAGCTGATCTGACGAAGCGGTTTAAATTTTTGACATATGCGTTTAGCGACTCGACTAAGATCAACATAACCAATACAAGTTGCGGCTTGTTTGCTACAACCGCTTGCCGCCAAATTAATATACTCCCCATAAAATTTTAGCAATTAGGCTTAATGTCCAATCATTATTTGGACGTCTAAAATATACTTACAGCAGTATATTTTCAATCACAAATTATCGCGGCAAAACAACGTCATATCAGATCGCATAAATTCAGATGCCCCCAATTAAAATCATCGCAAAATTTCAGGCAAAAAAAAGCCCGCAGAGTGTGCGGGCTGAAATCCAAACCTTTACGGTGTTGGAGGAGACAGGTGTAACTATATCGCAGTGCAGCAAATAAACAAAACATTATTTTTGCATATCAATCATTCACAAAGCGAATATCAAATTACCGAGTCTTTCCTCTAAATTTTCCCTCAAAATATTACGCAACATCAAAGCGAATTTACTTCCATAGGAAAGCCCGTCATTTTCTATGCGGAACAAACTACTATTGATTTCATAGGCAAAAAAAAGCCCGCGACCTTGAGGTTGCGGGCTGAAATCCAAACCTTTACGGTGTTGGAGGAGACAGGTTCACTTTATCGCAGCGCAGCAAATAAGGCTGCTTTATTTTTCGTATACCAGTTATTTCCAAAACACATAATGTTCATTTACAGCAACATGTTAATAAGATAGGACTTACCCACCGCTAAATTCAGTTAAATGACAAGCTGAAAAATGTTGCGGAGCTATCTCTCTCAGAGAGGGCTGTTCGACCGCGCAACGTGGCATAGCATGCGGACAGCGCGGATGAAAGTAGCATCCAGAAGGTGGATTCAGCGGAGATGGAATTTCACCCTTGATAGCAAAAAATGTGGTTTTTTTCACCTCCAGCTTAGGTGCTGCGGCCATCAATGCTTGCGTATAGGGATGGTTGGCATGTCCAAATATCTCTTCTGCAGGTGCCGACTCCACCACTTTGCCCAAATACATAATCACCACCCGATCGGACAAATGGCGCACCACGCCAAGATCATGGCTAATAAACAGATAGGTCAGGTTTAATTCCTGCCGTAGCTGCATAAATAAGTTCAGCACTTGCGCCTGAATCGAGACGTCCAACGCTGCGACGGCTTCATCACAGACCAAAAATTCGGGCTTCACAGCCAGCGCGCGGGCAATGCCTATCCGCGCACGCTGGCCGCCAGAAAACTGATGTGGAAAGCGCCGTAAAACAGCAGGATCTAAACCGACCCGCTGCAACAAATTTTCGACATAAGACTTTTGTTCAGAGGCTGAAATAATCTGATGCACAACAGGCGCTTCGCCAATAATGTCTTGCACTCGCATACGCGGATTAAGAGACGCATACGGGTCTTGAAAAATCATTTGTATGCCAAGCTGTACCTTGCGCTGTGCAGTACTTTCCATTTGCCTCACTTCTTGCCCGCGCCACCAACGCGAACCCTCAGACAACGAATGCAAACCGACTGCCATGCGTCCTAGAGTCGATTTACCACAACCAGATTCACCAACCAGACCAACCACCTCCCCAGCTTGCACAACCAAGTCAATTTGATCAACCGCGTGCACGGTCTGTTGCTGCATATTGGCACCAAACACATTAGCGATCCTGGCGGCGGTATCCAATGGTTTGACGAAACGTTTGCTGACATTGCGTAGCTCTAATATCGGTGTAGCGTCAGAGTGAATAATGCTCATGCGACTAACTCGCTCTCTAAGGGTGCTGGATGAAAACAACGCACAGAGCGGCCATCGATCTCTGTTAAAGCTGGCACATTGGCGCAATCGCTCTGCGCCTGACTGCAACGCTCACGAAAAGCACAACCGACTGGCAAGTTTAATAGAGAGGGTGTCATGCCGGGAATCTGATGTAAAGCCTGACCACGCGGGTTACGTGACGGCGCAGAGGCGATCAAGCCATAGGTATAAGGGTGACGTGGTTGGTTCAGTACTTGCTCCACCGTACCACTCTCAACAATCCGGCCAGCGTACATCACGCTCACGGTATCGGCCAATCCGGCGATCACCGATAAGTCATGCGTAATCCAGATTAAGGAGGTACCGGATTCGCGGCAAAGTTTTTGCATCTCAAACAGAATTTGTCCTTGTATCGTCACGTCCAAGGCCGTGGTCGGCTCGTCGCAAATAATCAAATCAGGTTTATTCAGCAGAGCAATCGCAATCGCCACACGCTGACGCATGCCGCCAGAAAATTGATGCGGATACGACATCAACCGCTCATCCGGTGAAGGAATGCCAACCCGTACCAAAGCATCACGTGCCATTTCCATCGCAGCAGATTTACTTACTTTGTGATGGGCAAAAATGGCCTCGGTCATTTGCGTGTCTATCCGCAATACCGGATTTAAAGTCATCATCGGATCTTGAAAAATCATCGCAATGCGGTCGCCTCTTACCTGGCGCATTTGCTCTGCAGACATCGCCCGCAAGTCCTGACCTTTGAGTAAAATTTGCCCTCCCACGACTTTACCCGGGGCATCAATCAAACCCATGATGGAATAACCGGTCATCGATTTGCCCGACCCAGATTCGCCCACTAATCCCATAATTTGTCCTGGCATCACGGAGAACGAAACATCATTCACTGCAGTTGCTACTCCTGCCCGGGTATGGAATTCGGTCGTCAATCCTTCGACAGTCAGCATCGGTTGCGTGGGTTGCGTTGCTTGTTTTAGTTCTGGCATCACGTCCTCTTATTGTGTCTGCAAACGCGGGTTAAGCACATCGCGCAACTGATCGGCTACCAGATTGATGGACACTACCGTCACTAATAAAGCGATGCCCGGGAAGAAACTAATCCAGTATTTACCCGACAGCAGGTATTGGAAGCCATTCGCAATCAACAGTCCCAGTGAGGGTTCAGTGACTGGCAAACCCAAACCTAAAAAGGATAACGTCGCCTCTAGTGAAATCGCCGAAGCTACCTGCAATGCAGCGATCACAATCAACGGCGGTAAGCAATTAGGTAGCAGGTGTCGCAAAATAATCCGGGCAGGTGACAAACCCAAGCCCATTGCAGCTTCCACATATTCCTTTTTACGCTCCACCAAGGCTGCGCTCCTTGCGGTGCGAGCGTAGTAAGCCCATTGCACTGCGACCAGCGCGATGATGATTTTGCCTACGCCCTGTCCGCTCAGCGCCAGCAAAATCAAGGCAATCAAAATCGGTGGAAACGATAACTGGATATCGGCAATCCGCATAATCAGGGATTCAATCTTGCCGCCTGCGTAGCCAGCAAACAGTCCCAGCGTTAGGCCAATCACCAGGGCAATCACGGTACTGCTGACACCAACCATCACAGAAATACGCAAGCCATAAATAATCGCAGACAGCATGTCACGTCCCTGCTCATCGGTACCCATCAGAAAACGTAATTTGCCGTCGGCCGACATCTGGCCAGGCTCCAGACGCGAATCCATCACATCTAAATTACCGAGATCGTAGGGATCTTGAGGTGATATCCAGGGGGCGAAAACTGCCGCCAACAAAATCAATACCAGCAACACTAAACCAGCCGTAGCGATTTTGCTTTCAAAAAATTGACGGGTAAATCGCCGGAACGGCGTATCCGCTTTAAACGGGGCGGCTGTTTTTTGCACTGTCGTCGTCATGATTTGCTCTCAGAAAGTCGGACTCGCGGATCGAGCAAAGAATACAAAACATCTACCACCAAATTAATCAAAATAAACATCGTCACAATCAGCAGCAAATACGCCACGATGACAGGCCGGTCCAGTACACGGATAGAATCAATAATCAGCTTACCCATGCCCGGCCAGGCGAACACCGATTCAGTCACAATCGCGAACGCAATAATCGAACCGAATTGCAAAGCAATCACGGTAATGATGGGTATTAAAATATTTTTGAGTACATGCACGCCAATGATGCGGCTATTTCGCAAACCCTTGGCACGTGCAAATTTGACATAGTCTTGCAGCAACGCTTCTTGTGCACCAGCACGCGTCAGGCGTATGACCAATGCGACGTTAAACAAGGCAAGGTTAAATGCGGGCATCAAGATATGTCGGAGACCATCCCAGCTTAAAAAACTCACAGGGATACCGAAGAGCAAACTGGTTTCGCCTCGTCCGCTGGATGGCAGCCAGCCTAACTGTACGGCAAACACCATAATCAGCATCAACCCGACCCAAAATGTAGGCAATGAAAAACCGAGGATGGAAACCGCCATAATCGTTTTTCCCGCTACGCCGTTGGGACGCAACCCGGCCCACAAACCAAGCGGTACGCCCATCACTACCGACAACACAATGGCGCAGACTGCAAGCTCCATCGTTGCTGGCATGCGTTCAAAAATCAGGGCAAGAGCGGGCGTAGAAAATGCAAATGAGCGCCCCATATCACCACTGAGTGCATTTTTTAAAAATATGAAATATTGCTCCACCATCGGTTTATCTAAACCAAATGCGGCAATGGTGCGGGCACGCTCCAGCTGATCGGCGTCTGGGCTAATCAATACATCAATCGGATTGCCGATTGCATACACGCCGGCAAACACCAGCAGCGACATCACCAGTAAAACAATGATGCTTTGCATCAGACGGCGAATAATAAAAACCAACATGCTACTTCCTGTTCCACTGTGAAAACTTACTTAAACTACGTCAAGCGCCATCGCTATATTCTCGTATATGGAAATGAGAATGAGCGATGGCGAAGTAAGGCAGATACGACTATTCAGGTCTGACTACTTGGCACTGAAATCATAAGCATGAGTGCGTTCGTCGGTACGTGGAATATAGGTAATATTCTTCTTCATCGCCCAGGTCGTCACCTGCTGATGAATCGGAATGATCTCGGCATCATTGATCACCAGCGCAGTCGCATCTTGCAATAACTTCAGACGGACTTTATCGTCTACTGTATTCATTGCCTTACCTAATATTTCATTCACTTTAGGATTACAATATTTGAGATAGTTGTTACCGCCAAACCCTTTTTCAGGCTCATCACAGGCGGCAATCGCGCGTAAAGGGGAAGAGACTTCCCCAGTCTGTGCGCCCCAACCGAGCAAGCCAATTGAGTATTCGCGCTTAATCCCACGGGAGGCATAGATCGACATTGGCATACCTTCTACCTTAGCTGCAATACCAATTTTTGACAGCATCTGCGCGATAGTCTGGGTAATTTTCTCATCATTGACATAACGATTATTCGGCGTCTGGATCGTGACACCAAAGCCGTTGGGATAACCAGCCTCGGTCAATAATTTTTTCGCCATGTCAGGATCATATTTCATGACTTTGAGTTCGGGATTATGACCAAATAAAGTGATAGGAACCAAGTTGGCAGTCGGCTGTGACAGTCCTTCCATAACACGATCTTTAATCGCTTCACGATTGATTGCCATCGAAATCGCTTTACGTACCCGGATGTCTTTCAATGGATTTTTATCCATAGGTTTGCCATCTTTGTCTGTGATAAACGGAGATTTATCGCGTGTACCATCCAGATATAAATAGATAAGACGGTGCGATACTTTTGACATCATGGTCAGATTGGTGTCGCTACGGATACGCGCGACGTCGGGGGTCGGTACGTTCTCCAAGGCTTGCACATCACCTGCTAACAGAGCCGCAATGCGGGTCGCGCCGTTGGGGATAAAACGCAAAGTCACTTTGCTCCATTTACCGACTTTTTTGCCCCAATAACCATCGAAGCGGTCCATTTCAATTCTGTCGTCACGCAGAAATTTTACAAACTTATACGAACCGGTGCCGACCATCCCTTTGCCGCTAGAAAAATCATCGCTGGTCAAACCTTGCGTGGCTTTTTTAGAAACGATGTAAATCGCTGACAAATCCGGCAACATTAACGGGTAAGGCTCTTTGGTCGTCAGGCGAATGGTATAGGCATCGACGATCTTTTTATTGATGATTGCTTTGGTGTAGACATCAAATTTGCCCGGGCTACCTACGATGGTTGCCGGACGATCTAATGACCACATCACGTCGTCGGCAGTCATTTCGGAACCATCATGAAACTTGACGCCTTTGCGCAGTTTTAATTCCCAGGTCAGGTTATTCACCAGCGTCCATGATTCTGCCAGGCCAGGGATGATGCGACTATCGGCATCCATCGTGACCAGAGTCTCAAACATATGGTCTGAGACATTCAGGTTAGGAAACACATTATAAAAGTGAGGATCGAGCGAAGTCGGCGGCGAACTCATTGCCAATTTAAATTCTTGCGCAAAACTCTGGGGCGAGACAGCCATTAATGTAGAGAACGCAGAGATACTGGCGGCCAGCAACACTGTGCGTGGTTTTATTTTTATTTTGCTTTTGATTGTGTGCAGCATCGACATCGAAGACTCCTTAAAAATAGTACGGAACGGTGCTCACAATCAGGTTCTTAGGATAGAAAACGAACTAGATTCCGATTGCAGCAAAATGATTTACACTTGAATTTATTAATACAGTTTCTTGACGCTATTTTTTGACACTGTTTTTACAACACGCACTAAGGCGAAAACCTTTGGCGATTGCACATCTAATGTAGGGATGATGGCTTGCACTGATTGATTGTTTGCTCGATCTTTTGCCTTATCTTTTTGCCCGATTACTTGCCAATCTGCATTGTGCAACAACATACACTGCGCACTGTTTTGGCGCAACAAATTAGCAAGTATTCTGAGTGAATTCTTAGGTTCGCTATTGGTTCGCTATTTTGTTCGCCATTGCTAACGCTATTGCTCACTATTTGTACGGAGAACATCATGCAATTAATTGACCCTATCCTCCAGTTCCATACAGAGCTACAACAAATCCGACGCGATATTCACGCCCATCCCGAGCTGAGTTTCGAAGAGCATCGCACCTCAGACGTGGTGGCCCGCAAGTTACAAGAATGGGGCATCCCTGTCATTCGCGGGCTTGGCATCACCGGCGGGGTCGGCATCATCAAAAACGGTAGCAGCCAGCGCGCCATCGGATTACGTGCTGACATTGATGCTTTACCGATGCAAGAATTTAATACCTTTCCGCATGCCTCAAAAAATGAAGGCAAAATGCATGCCTGCGGCCATGATGGTCACACGGCGATGCTGCTAGGTGCGGCACATTATTTATCTCAGCACAAAGAATTTGACGGAACCGTGTATGTCATCTTCCAACCAGCGGAAGAAGGCGGTGGCGGCGCCAAGCGCATGATGGATGACGGCTTGTTTGAACAATGCCCGGTGGAGGCCGTATTTGGCATGCATAACTGGCCTGGTGCGGCGGTTGGCAGTTTTGGCGTGACCTCAGGGCCAATGATGGCTTCGTCCAATGAATTTGAAGTCGTCGTCAAAGGTAAAGGCGCGCATGCGGCACAACCTCACAAGGGCATCGATCCCATCATGGTCGCGGTACAAATTGCGCAAAGCTGGCAAACGATTATCACCCGCAATAAAAGCCCGCTGGACACCGCGGTGCTGTCCATTACCCAAATCCACGCCGGTAGTGCAACCAATGTCATCCCCGATGAAGCCAGCTTAATCGGTACGGTGCGCGGCTTCACCACATCGGTGGTGGATCTGCTGGAAAACCGGATGCGTGCTATTGCAGAACATACTGCCGCTGCCTTTGATGCCTCCGTTGAATTTAGCTTTAAACGTAACTATCCGCCACTGATCAATCACGCCAGAGAAACCGCCTTTGCTGTCGATGTAATGCGCTCTATCGTCGGAGATGAGCGCGTCGATGCGCAGGTAGAACCCACTATGGGCGCAGAAGATTTTGCCTTTATGTTGCAGGCCAAACCGGGTTGTTATGTCTTCTTAGGCAATGGCGATGGCGAGCACCGCGATATGGGCCATGGTCTGGGACCATGCAACCTGCATAACCCCAGTTATGACTTTAACGATGATTTGCTACCGATAGGCGCAACTTATTGGGTACGACTGGCAGAAGCCTACTTGAAAAATACAAGCCCATAGCCATCTAAAGCAAGCTATACATCAGCTACACAAAATTTCCACCCACTACACCAATCCAACCAAACGACAATATTATGGCCGACGAAAATAACAACGACAACGCACCACGTAGCCCTTTTCTGGAAGAAAAAGCCTTCAAATCACGCACCGTGCTGGTATTTGGCACCATCAACGACAAGTTGGCTGCTGATGTCAGCAAGCGTCTGATCGCGCTGGCGGCTGAATCCAAAGATCCGATCACGATATTGGTATCGTCGCCCGGCGGCCATGTGGAATCAGGCGACGTGATTCATGACATCGTCAAGTTTATCGATGCACCGGTAAATATGGTCGGTACTGGCTGGGTCGGCAGCGCCGCGGTGAATGTATTTTTGGCGGTGCCAAAAGAGCGTCGCTTCTGCCTGACCAATACCCGCTTCCTGATCCATCAACCAAGCGGCGGCGCAGGCGGACAAGCCAGCGACATCGCCATCCAGGCGCGTGAAATCGTCAAAGTCCGTGAACGCATTGCAGCCTTGATCGCAAAAGAGTCAGGGCAATCGCTGGAAAGAGTCACGACCGACATTGACCGCGATTATTGGATGAATGCATCCGAGGCCAGCGAATACGGTCTGGTATCACGCATTATCGTCAAGCAAACTGAATTAAGTTAATTACTGGAAATATATACTCCTACCATGTATATTTTATTGTCCATATAATCTCTGGACAATATCGTGTTTTTAGTAAAAATGAGGGGGAGTATATTGTTTTGCAGATGTTTTTTTATCGTTAAGGTATCGCAATAGCACTACTTTAACGCTTGGTGAGTTTCAGATTTGAGACATGCTTAAGAACCTGTCAGCTTGGTGTTTAAGATGCCACCTGACAGGTTTTTTTATCTCAAAATTCTTCCCAGTCATCCGTTTCCACCGTAGCGACTTTAGACTTTGCAGCGCCAGAACTACCGTTACGCGGAGCTGCCGTGGTGGATTTTGGCAAAGCGCGGGCAACTGGTTTGGGCTTGTTTGCCACAGACATAGAACGTGCGGCAACGATGGATGATTTGCCGGATGAAGTGCGGCTGAGGTTAGTTTGGTCGAGTTTGAATACGCTGACGATTTCGCTGAGATTCGCGGCTTGATCCTGCAAGGATTTTGCTGCCGCGGCGGCCTCTTCGACCAAGGCGGCATTCTGTTGCGTAACCTGGTCCATCTGGGTGACAGCGGTGTTGATCTGATCAATCCCCGAGCTTTGTTCTGCGCCAGCGGCACTGATTTCGCTGATGATGTCACTGACCCGCCGGACGCTTTCAACCACCTCATTCATCGTATTACCTGCCTGATCCACCAGTCGTGAGCCCTGATCTACTTTTTCAACCGAATCATTGATCAGTTCCTTAATCTCTTTTGCTGCGCTGGCAGAACGTTGCGCAAGATTACGCACTTCCGACGCAACTACTGCAAATCCTCGTCCCTGCTCGCCGGCACGGGCAGCCTCAACAGCAGCATTCAATGCCAGAATATTTGTCTGGAAGGCGATGCCGTCAATGACACCGATAATATCGACAATTTTTTTCGATGAGGCATTAATCGACCCCATCGTATCAACCACTTGTGAGACCACATCACCGCCTTTCATCGCGACCTGCGTGGCAGAAATCGACAGTTGATTTGCTTGCCGTGCATTGTCGCTGTTGTGTCTGACGGTCGAGGTTAATTCCTCCATAGAAGATGCTGTCTCTTCCAATGAACTAGCCTGAGTTTCGGTGCGGTTGGATAAATCCATATTACCTTGCGCAATCTGCATCGACGCAGACGCAATTTGATCCGTTCCGTTGCGGACTTCACTGACAACTTTCAGCAGACTTGCGTTCATTTCTTTGAGCGCCTGCAGCAACATACCGGTCTCGTCCTTGCTAGTTACATCGATCTGACTAGTCAGATCACCAGATGCTACCGTTTGCGCTACCTTGACTGCATACTGCAAAGGACTGGAGACAACGTTAGCAATCCAGTACGCCAACGTCAGCCCTAACAAAATGCTTGCGGCAAGAACGCCAATAATCCATAAGCGCGAGCTTTTATACACTTCAGTACTTTGCTGATAGGAGGCAGCGGCACCCTCACTGTTGATCTTGACCAGTTTGTCGACAATCGTACGAATCTGGGTATTTAGCTTGGATGATTCATTACGCAAAATTGCTGTTGCGTCCTTGTTGTTACCCTCATGCGCCAGAGCAGCCATTTTGTCCGAGAGTGCGAGATAGCTACTCATCATTTTCAGGTACTCGTCGAACTCGGCTTTTTCTTGTGGCAAGCTGATCAAAACCTGATATTTTTTCTCATATTCTCTGAGCCCGGCAACGGCCTCTTTGACCCGTCCGGCATATTTATCAGCCTCTTCTGGACTCTCGGCAGAAACAACCTGCGCCTCTTGCGAGCGGATACGGGAGATACGCTCTTTAATCCCCATCGCGGCATCAACACTCGGCAACCAGTTGGTACCGAGATCCGTGGTGGTCTGGTTCACCTGAGCTAATTGATAGATAGAAAACACACCGAGAAAGCAGGTGAGCAATAACAAGGTAATAAAGCCCACAAATAGTTTTGCCGAAATCTTCAGGTCATAAAACAATTTCACGGTAAGTCCTTCCAATGAAGTAATAACGATCGGGAATTGCCAAACAAGATGCTGAAAAATATTGCTTAGAGAATATATGTCTGATGAGTCTGTGATTAATGTATAGGGGATTACTGAATGTATGGGTAATTATAGAAAATGTATACGCTTTACACTCCTGAACAACGGTATTGATTCAATTTGTATTCAGTTTTTCAGGCATAAAAAATCCGCTTGAAGCCAATCAAGCGGACGGGAGGAAACGAATTGATGTCACTATTCTGACATCAGACTCGGGAATCTAATCCATTCCTATTGCCGTTGCCTGGTAGGCCTTTGTCTTCACAGCAGGACTAGCGGGTCGTGCTTTGATGCCATGTGCCGGTGCCGGTGCCGGTGCCGCAGACGATAGCTTGAACACATCGAGTGCTTGGGTCAGATGATCCGCTTGCTCTTCCAGTGACTCTGCAGCCGCAGCGGCCTGTTCTACCAAGGCGGAGTTTTGCTGTGTCATCTCGTCCATCTGGCCGATAGCGACGCTCACCTCTTGTATGCCTGCACTTTGCTCTTGGCTGGCTGATGTAATCTCCGCCATGATGTCGCTGACGCGTTTAACCGAGGCAACGATCTCATCCATCGTATTACCGGCCTGATCCACCAATTGCGAACCGATATTAACTTTATCGACTGAGTCACCGATCAGAGTTTTGATTTCTTTTGCGGCTGCGGCACTTCTTTGCGCCAAATTACGTACTTCAGAGGCAACCACCGCAAAACCACGGCCTTGCTCACCTGCGCGTGCCGCTTCTACTGCAGCATTCAGTGCCAGAATATTGGTTTGAAATGCGATGCCATCAATCACCGCAATAATGTCGACGATCTTTTTAGAGGACTGATTAATTTCCGCCATGGTTGTTACCACCTGGCTCACCACATTTCCGCCCTTAACTGCCACGCCGGAGGCGCTTTGTACCAACTGATTTGCCTGACGTGCATTGTCGGCATTTTGTTTTACGGTATCGGTTAATGTCTCCATCGAGCTGGCGGTTTCTTCCAGGCTACTGGCTTGCGATTCGGTACGGCTGGATAAGTCTGCATTACCAGAAGCGATCTCTGAGCTGGCAACTTTAATGGTTTCTGCAGACGTTTTAATGTCAGAGACCATAGATTGCAAACGCACCTGCATTTCTTGCAAGGCAGATAGCAAACTCGCTCCATGTTCGCCATCGACACTGATTTCCATACTCAAATCACCGGCAGCAACGGCAGCAGCGATTTCGCGGGCATATTCTGGCTCACCACCTAATTGTTGCCAGATCGTACGCACGACAAAGAAGGACACTACACCCAAAGAAATTGTCACCATCAGTGCGACCAAAATTGCGGTGTAAAGCACGTTGCGAACGTTATCGCCGCTTTTCTCAATACCCATGCTGAATTGACTTTGTGCCGTTTCTACGGTTTTGGTCAAATCGGCCTGCAAGATTTTTAACGCACTTTGCATGGTGCCGATCTCTGCTTGCGGATCACCTTGCTCAATCTCCAGCATGATTTTGGCGACCTTTAGGGCGGGCGCATAATAGGCATCAAACTCGCCGCTTAATTTATCGGAGAGTGCTTTTTGACCTGGCACTTCACCTAATTTTTTGAGTTTTTCTTTCACTTTTTTGGCAGTCTCAGCCACCGCATCAATACGCTTTTTATCACCTTCAGATACGGCGTCCCTCAACATGTCGGTCAAACCCTGAACATCGGAGGACAAAATTTTTGCGCGGTCGAGTACAGGATAGTCGACATCAGCAGTAGCTTTAATCGACGAAATCGCTATGGTAGAAAAATATACACTGACTGCCAGACCAACACCGAAAATGACCGTGGCAATGACTGGTAAGGCCCATATTCTGCGTTTAATGCTCATGTCTTCGCCTTTACTTGCTAATAATTCAAATGAACGAAATCGTTATCAATTGCTGAGTGTCTCAACTACTAAACACGATACGTGTAAACCAAAAGATACAGGGAAATAGCCTAGCTTGTTTTGTCAAAACAATGAAAAATATTGTGTCTTAACACACGCTTTGCTCTTGTACGCGCTAGCTGCGCATTACATTTATTTTTTTTACTCTCACCAGAGTCTGACATAAAAAATAATCGATCCTGAGTTACATCTACTCAATACAGCCATTAATTCGCGATGACTTTAACCGTAACATCTACACTGGATTTTTCAATATAGCCGATCGCATTCAAATCAGACGCAACCGCTTTCTTTACTTCGGCGCTGGAGCCATATTCTTTAGGTAAAGTACCTTTGCCGGTAAAGACCAATTTTGACCAAATTGCCTTTACTTGTGATGGCTCTTTATCTGCCACTTTTTTATAAAATTCCGCTCGTATGGCTGAGTTTTCCGGCTGATCTAACGGTGTAAAAGTAGTAGATTTACCGAGAAAATACTGCGCCACTTGTTCCGGCGTCATATTTGCTAGGGGATTTTTAGGGTTCACCACAATAACCACATCTGCCATTGCTGGAATAGCAAAAAGCGTCAGGCTGGCGGTAACAAGACTGGCTTGAATAATTTTTTTCATGTCGTCCCCCTTAAAATACGAAATCAATAGCAGCCGCAACGACATTCACAGGACCCTGGAATGTTGGCTTGGCGTTCACGAAGGTACCGGCGCCATTTTCTGGAGACAATCTGTCAAACTGTATTTTCAGATCAGCGGATTTGTTGAAGTCCCAACGTATGCCAATACTATTGCTGGTTTGTATCGGTGCCAGTGATGCCAATACGTTGGCACCTGCAGTTAATCCTGCTAAGGGTCCTGTCGTTGGTAATCCTGCGACCGTTCTTGGGCTGTCTTGTTTGACAGAGCCGTGAGTGAAGTATGGAGTAAATTTGCCAAAGCGGTAGCCAAACATGGTGTACCAGGAGGAGGTGTCTGGTAAGGAGACGCTCTCTGATTTACGTTTGCCGTATTCCGTTTGTACTAAAATATTTTTCCAGTCGACGGTGAGTCCAAGCGAGGTGAACGTCGCTTTGTTGTCGTGGAGTTTGAGGCTATTGGCTTGGGATGTGAAACCAAATTGGTTTAAACCACCGACTACTGCATTTAAAGAGGGGGAGTCATCAACGCTAAATTTTGTGTAGATATGTCCGAAGCGAACCGTAAAAGGTCCATTCTCTAACACCATGTTGAGTCCGGCTATGCTTTTAAATTTCGCGGTGTAGGAGTTGCCGTTGCCCTTTGTTTCACTTTGTCCTGCTGCGACCTGTGTTGTCAGTGTGCTTTCGCCAAACGAGCTTTGATATATCGCATCTACACCGTCAACATTTTCTAAGTTGACCTGGCTGTACATTTCTACCGGTGGACGTAGGTAGGTGCTGGCGTAGCCTACATTGAGGTAGTCGGAGATCATGTAGACCGGGAGTCCCATACGGCCTACGCGGACATTTAAATTGTCGGTGACTTTGAATTTGGCGAAGGCCCAGGCGAGTTCGCCGCCAAACTCGTCGGTGACGTGTTTGCGTACTAAGCCTTGCGCTGTGAATGAAAGCCAGTCGTTCATTTTGGCGGTAGCTTGTATACCAAAATTAGAATCCACACCAGTACCTGCGCTGGTTTTAACGCCGCCTAGTTGGGCGACACGAGCAAATTCTGCGTCATCCGTGGAGGCGCGGGTTAACGCTGCTGTGCCAAAGCCGCTGATCGTAATCGTCGGACCATCAGGTATATCTGCGGCGTAGGCTGTGGAAATTGCCAATGGCAATGCAAGCAGGCCGAGGTAGGGCTTTAGTTTCATAAACGCCTCTTTTATATTGAACATCATGCATGTAATACAACGGAAAATCATCAAAACAAATGAAATGAACCGCCAATACTAAAAAAGCACAACAACAAATTACATTGCAAATCTAAAGAGATTACGACTTAAACTGAATTCGAAAATGAAATCAAAACTAAAGCGCTCTGTTGCAGAAACATTTACTCACAACAGAGCGCAAACCTGAACCAGGCTTATGGAAGACTGACGACTACTTTGACACTGGAATCGACCGCAGATTTTTCGATATAACCGATCAAATTAGCATCTGCAGCAACGGCTTTTTTGACGTCCGCACTAGAGCCATATTCTTTAGGTAAAGTACCTTTACCGGTAAAGACCAGTTTCGACCAAATCGACTTCACCTGAGATGGCTCTTTGTCCGCTACTTTTTTATAAAACTCTGAGCGAATTGCAGAACTCTCCGGCTGATCTACTGGCGTTAATTTGGCAGATTTACCAAGGAAAAATTGTGCTACCTCATCTGCCGACATAGCAGAAGCGGCACTCTTTGCGCTAACGATGGCAACAACTTCTGCCATTGCTGGAATAGCAAAAAGCGTCAGGCTGGCGGTAACAAGACTGGCTTGAATAATTTTTTTCATGTCGTCCCCCTTAAAATACGAAATCAATAGCAGCCGCAACGACATTCACAGGACCCTGGAATGTTGGCTTGGCGTTCACGAAGGTACCGGCGCCATTTTCTGGAGACAATCTGTCAAACTGTATTTTCAGATCAGCGGATTTGTTGAAGTCCCAACGTATGCCAATACTATTGCTGGTTTGTATCGGTGCCAGTGATGCCAATACGTTGGCACCTGCAGTTAATCCTGCTAAGGGTCCTGTCGTTGGTAATCCTGCGACCGTTCTTGGGCTGTCTTGTTTGACAGAGCCGTGAGTGAAGTATGGAGTAAATTTGCCAAAGCGGTAGCCAAACATGGTGTACCAGGAGGAGGTGTCTGGTAAGGAGACGCTCTCTGATTTACGTTTGCCGTATTCCGTTTGTACTAAAATATTTTTCCAGTCGACGGTGAGTCCAAGCGAGGTGAACGTCGCTTTGTTGTCGTGGAGTTTGAGGCTATTGGCTTGGGATGTGAAACCAAATTGGTTTAAACCACCGACTACTGCATTTAAAGAGGGGGAGTCATCAACGCTAAATTTTGTGTAGATATGTCCGAAGCGAACCGTAAAAGGTCCATTCTCTAACACCATGTTGAGTCCGGCTATGCTTTTAAATTTCGCGGTGTAGGAGTTGCCGTTGCCCTTTGTTTCACTTTGTCCTGCTGCGACCTGTGTTGTCAGTGTGCTTTCGCCAAACGAGCTTTGATATATCGCATCTACACCGTCAACATTTTCTAAGTTGACCTGGCTGTACATTTCTACCGGTGGACGTAGGTAGGTGCTGGCGTAGCCTACATTGAGGTAGTCGGAGATCATGTAGACCGGGAGTCCCATACGGCCTACGCGGACATTTAAATTGTCGGTGACTTTGAATTTGGCGAAGGCCCAGGCGAGTTCGCCGCCAAACTCGTCGGTGACGTGTTTGCGTACTAAGCCTTGCGCTGTGAATGAAAGCCAGTCGTTCATTTTGGCGGTAGCTTGTATACCAAAATTAGAATCCACACCAGTACCTGCGCTGGTTTTAACGCCGCCTAGTTGGGCGACACGAGCAAATTCTGCGTCATCCGTGGAGGCGCGGGTTAACGCTGCTGTGCCAAAGCCGCTGATCGTAATCGTCGGACCATCAGGTATATCTGCGGCGTAGGCTGTGGAAATTGCCAATGGCAATGCAAGCAGGCCGAGGTAGGGCTTTAGTTTCATATAGTTCCTTTTTAGTAAAACGTAGTGGTAAATTACTCTCTCAAACAACAGGTGTTCATCTCTCGTGGTGAGAGACTTGAGTGATTTGGTGTGATCTGAAATGCACGGACAGATAGTCGAAAAAATGATCAATCAGTAGTCAATGGCTAGCATGCAACGAATGTATCACCGACCTGTAGCTACTCAATAATTAATCGATAATTATTCGATTTATGTCCGGTTTGCGCTCAAGGGGCGCTAAGTTACCACAAAGCAACGATTTAGGATTAATACTCTATTTTTATTTTTATTTTTATCCTAGCTTAGCCGATTGGTATTTTTTATCAAGTTTGAAAAATGATTGCGAGCAATTTCGCAACAAGTATGTAATTTGCTCGTGTGGAATAAGATTTCCACTGTTTTTTAGTTTAGAGTAGTTGGTTAGCTAGCTTTATTTTCTTCTCTGCGTTCGGTATTGCCTCTTGTTTTTTCCCTCTGAGCGGCTGCCTCAATTACTCTGTTTCAAACTGAATTCCAGTATTTTTGTCTGAGGACTAGAGATCGGCGCGTACTTCCATTGCGATGCGGCGGCAATCACTTCTTTATCAAATAATTTAGTCGGTTTAGATTTAATAATCTCGACCTGGCTTACCTTGCCATCGGTACCAATGCTGATGCGAGCACTCACAAGACCTTCTGTCACGCCTGCCTGGGTTGCAGCAGCTGGAAATAAAGGCTGTACGCTCGTCAATAATTTAAGTACATTTTGAAAACTCAATTCCACTATTTTTGTTTGCGGACTAGCCAGCGGTGCGTACCTCCATTGCGATAACGCAGCGATCGCTTCTTTATCAAAAACCTTAGTTGGTCTGGCTTTGACAATCTCAACTTGCAGTACTTTACCGTCGCTACCAATGCTGATACGCGTAGTCACAGAGCCCTCAGTCACACCGGCCAAGGTGGCGGTAACTGGGAATGTCGGCTGAACGCTAGACAAGAGTTTTGGTTGGTTTTGCTCTGTATTTTCTTGTGTCTGTACTTGTGATTGCGCAGGCGTTGGTGTTGCAACTACTGCGGGTACAGGTTTAGGTAGTACAGCAGCCACCTGGAGCGGTGGTGCGTCTGCCTGTTTTATTGCGGTGGCGGTTGCTGGTGGTGTGACCGCAGCAGCAGTTGTTTTTACAGGATCATGCACAAGCGGAGCTACCGGCGGAATTACTGTCGTTTTAGCTGCAAGCGTTTTGGCGTCCAACGCTAATTTTGCCTCTTGCTCCAACTTCGTATCTTTAGCGATTTTCGCTAATCTGGCTTCCTCAGCAAGTTGCGCGGGCGTTTTACTTGAAGCCATTTCCATCCACTTGGTGACATCGGCAGTCTCTTCGGTGTGGCGTATTGCATTTTTTACGATACCTGTTGGCGCGGTCGCCGATACAGCCGTCTGGTCAGCTGATGCAGTCACATTAGAATTATCTGGCGCCGGTTTTTTTTGGCAGGCGGAGAGCAATATAACGACACCCAATAGTCCGAAAAGCGGGTGAAAAAAAGTTCTCATAATCTATCCAGTAAAAAGCTGATAGGCAATACCCTCGCCGATTATATTACGGTGAACACATGAAAATGTGAGAATCAACATGTATTCCTGATTGACGTATAGCCAAATAAAAAAACTGGCATCGCGCATTGTCCTCACACAAACTGAGTCAAATTAACCCTCACCGAAAAATATACTCCCACTACGTATATTTTTTTACCCTTATAAATACTGGACGATAGCATTGTTATACATAAATAAAGTGGGGAGTATATCGTTTTTTTAGGGATTTACGATTTTTTCCCAACGCTAACAAAGACATAGCGAAGATTGCACTATCCGCTGATAAAAAAACCGCGAATCAGGCTGGCGATTTTTTTATGATGTGTTTTATCGAGGTGAGGATGTTCAATTTTCAACATCGACAGCTGCAGTTCAATCCTCCTCGTCTAAGTTTTATCGCAGGATATTGGTCTAACCAAGTGTGTCGTGATTTTGCAACTTAGAGACAAGATCAGGGGTACTGTCATCGGTAAGTAACAAACATTCCGCAACATACATGCCTTCTGTGCGGGCTCTTTTGTAAGGCATTCTTCATACGAAGTAGCACTGAGTGCTTGCCTTGCACTGTTCATCTCACTCCAAGTATTTTCGGCGACAAAATAGTTCACTGAGCTTAGTGACAATCTAATACGCCGCAAAACGATAGCTTTATCTCTCAATGTATTTCAATACCAGGAGTAACAAGATGCTTCATGCAATTCCATTTCGTAAGCGCTACTTGAATCAGGCATTATCAGTTTCACTATTGTCTCTGAGTCTCCCATACCTTGCTTTCGGCCAAGAATCCGTGAACCTTGGCTCGGTGGGCTCACAAAGCGGCGCAGGTCAAATAGTTGAAGTTGCCGCCAAACGCGATTCAGTTGCGGCGGTTGCTCCTACCCAGGTAAATCTGACTACGACGGAACCACAATCAATTATTTCACGTGCTTATATCGAACAATCGGTAGCGCCAACAGGTAATTTCAACACGATTGCTGGTATTTCTCCTGGTGCGTCGACCCAACCGTCATCGAATGGACCAGGCGCAGCAGATACTAAAACTGTACTGCGTGGATTTCAGGATTCGCAATATAACGTGACTTGGGATGGTATCCCTTTCGGCGATACCAATGACCCGACACATCATTCGACCGCTTATTTTCCAGCGGCGGTCATCGGCGGTGTGGTTGTAGAACGCGGCACGGGCAATGCTAGTAATCTTGGGCAGGCAACATATGGGGGAAGTATAAATTTATATTCCAAAACACCCGCGGCCAAAGCGGCGACAGAAGTATATTTCTCGCACGGCAACTGGAACACAAATTTATACGGTATCGGCTTTGAGAGCGGAAAATTTGGTGAGAACGGCTCAACCTTACAATTGAATGTGCAACAAATCAAGAGCGATGGCTACCTCAGTTACAACACGATGGATGGCGCGAATTTCGTTGCAAAGTACCAGCAGAAACTCGGTAGCAATACGCGGCTCACTGTGTTTGCTACCTACAACGACATCAAGACTGCGTTACCAGACTCGACTTCCGGAGCGACTTTGGCTCAGGCTGCTTTATTCGGCAAGAACTACAGCCTTAACAATGACCCAACTAGCCAAGGTTATTATGGCTACAACACAGTTCATAAAAAAACGGATTTTGAATACCTCCGCCTGCAATCTGACTGGGGTAACGGCTTCCAAACAGATAACAATCTCTATAGCTATTTTTACGATAATCAAACTATCGCAGGATTTGATGCAAGCGGCTATTTAGGTCATGGCGTCATCGCTGCCGGCGCAGGCACTAATGCCAGTTCGTATAGCGGCGCTAAAGTGCCGGCAGGTGGAGTTTTAGGCTATGACAAGTTAAATCACTATCGCGTAACTGGCGATATTTTGAAAGCGACTAAAGAATTTTCTAATGGCCTGTTGCGTGCCGGTTTATGGTTAGAGCAGTCAGATACGATACGTCACCAGTATGGCCTGGACGTATCCACTATGACACTGCTGGATCCCACTTTGGCTGGTAAGGGTACGAAATTCAATCAAGATTCTAGCTGGAAACAATACCAACCTTTCGTCGAGTTCGAATGGGCTGTAACGGATAGCACCACAGTTACACCAGGATTCAAATATTCGCACTTTACGCGCAGTGTCGATGCAATTAAGAACCAAGGCTCCAACATCGCCGCTAATTTCTCTGAGACTTTTACGTCAAGCCTTCCCTTCCTCACAGTGAACCATATGTTAGATAAGGACGATGCGCTTTATCTTCAGTATGCTAAAGGTATGCAAGTACCGATTTTAGGGACTGCTTTGCAGGTTACTAATCCAGGTAATACACCAGACCCTCAAACGACTACAAACTACCAGTTTGGAGGCGTGCATAAATCGGACCGGTTCCATTTTGCGGCGGACGTTTACTACATCGATTTTAATAATCAAATTGGCTCCAGTGTCGTAGTCGGTCAGACCGTCTTTTTCAATCAGGGCGGCACAGTTTATAAAGGTTTTGAAACGGAAGGAACTTGGCTAGTTGATGGAGGGTGGGCGCTATATGCAAATTATTCATACAATAGTGCAAAATTTAAGAGCAACAACACTGCTGGCGTCGGCACAATCGCAAAAGCACCAAAAATGACGGCTGCTCTGGGCCTGCTATTTAATCAAGGACCTTGGAACGCTTCATTAATCTATAAACAAGTGGGCGATCAGTATGCGGTCAACAACGAACCAGCAGCCTATAAAATTGATGGGTATGGAAATACCGATCTGAACGCAGCCTATACCTTCGGCGATTTGGGATCGATGATCAAAAAGCTTAAAGTACAGTTCAGTATTTATAACATCACCAATAGCCAAAAAGTGACTGCTATATCTACTGGTGCAACAATGGCGTTAGATCAATATCAATGGCAAGCACCGCGAAGCTATATGGTGTCACTCAAAGGCTATTTTTAACTAGGGGTTGATCACGGGAGCAGTGGTAGTTGTGAAATCACACGCTGCTCCAAACCACCACCAGATCACAAAAAATAGTGTCAAGATGATCCGCTTGTTTGTAAATACCGTACATACCGAACGAGATTTTTTGCAAGTCGATAACATTTTCTCTTAGCGACACGCTGCAACAGCTTTTCAACGATCAGTATATGAAATTAATTCGAGTGATCAAAAGCGAGACAACTCTTGTCTCGCTTTTTTCATAATACGACATAGAAAAATCTATTATCCAGATGACTATTGCGTAGCAGCTTCACAAGTAGTTTTGCCATTTTTCAGCAAACAGATGGTCATCAACTTGCCGTCTTTATTCCAGGCTTGCATCTTCCAGCCCTGTGCTTCGCGCTCCATGGTCATAAAGCCGACATCGTTGGTGTTGCTAAAGTAATCCACCTCAGCCCCCATAAACGGTGTCGCCGTGGCAGGACGTAAATTAGGCATAGGAATATCCAGCGACGAGCCGCCATTACCTGTCACAAATTGCGTCGGGTGATCGGTGCTGAAGGTAATCGCCTCAAACAAATGCACATGACCTGATAAAACGGCTTGCACATTGTCAGGGAACAAACGAGCAAAATGAATGTTTTGCATCAGATCCTGCAGGGCGGCATTACCTGGTTTGAAATCCACCGGGCCACCTTTTTTCTTCTCCGGCGCAAACCCGAGTATAGGATGATGGTCGACAAAAATATTGAAGCTAGCTTGCTTGGACAGTTGCTCTACCTGATTGAACTGGTTCATATACAAGGCATACGCAGGGTCGGTTTTTGCCAAGACTTTATTCGGGACTTTGGCAGAATCAAAGACGATCAGCTGTGCGTCATCAGTCCCGATCTTACCCAGAGGGACGCCATACGGTGCGCTGTAATCGCCGCTTAAATCCTCTTGTGGCAAATTACAATCACGCCCCGCCAGCAAAGGACGCGGGTCCATCAAGCGCCACCAGCCCTGGCCTGCACGGACGCAACTCTCATGATTGCCACGGACGAATACCCAAGGTGCAACACGCAATAAAGGTGCGGCTGGCGCAAAAAAATCGGCATTCCAGGTATCCCAGCCATAACCCCAAGGACTGCCGGCGCAATCCGCATTGCCGTCGGGGCAGCGATTTTCCCGGTAGTGATAATCGCCGACATGGATGACTAAATCGGGTTTAAATGTCGCTGCGGTTTTAATCACATCATGGAATGCCCATTTGCTGACGTCATTACACGGTTGGTAATAATTATCCGTCTTCTTCATACGGCAACCGGTGTCACCGATTACGATAATTTTTTGCGGCGCGGCTTTAGGAAGTGGCAAATTTTGACCCGCAATACTGGCCGATTTGATTGCTGGGCTTAATGTCGCTTCACACGTCAGAATAGGAAAATCAGAAGGCTTAGAATCATCCGCACTACTGGCGGTTACACGTTGCATCACAGTGCCCGCAGCGGCACGCACCTGCATAATTTGTGGTGTGCCATCAATGATCATAGACGGGCAAACCGCGTCTTGCGTCACACTGCGCGCCACCGCTTGGCCGTTTTCACCCAACACTACCCACGAATACAGCACGCCACTTTTACCTGCTGCGGGCAATGAAGACTGGTCTGGTGCAGATGTACTTTTTACAGTACTACAGGCGCTCAGCACCGCAAGAAGTGATAAAACACTCAACCGCACCAGCGGTGAGCGAAATTGATATAACGACATACATAGCCCTCGACAAATGATTAATTTTGTGAAAACCAGTAGCTTATGCCGAGATTGTTTCTGGTAGATGAAATATTTGAAATACAGGGAATAATGATGGTTTAAGTGTTTGAAAATAGAAGTCCAATCATTCTGTGGCTTACAAGCCAAAAACAGGCTAGAAGCCGCAGAATGATTGGACATCCAAATTTAACTTTTCAAACTTAGTTTGAAATTCAGTTTGAAATTCAGTTTCAAATTCAAATCAACCAATTCTTGCAATACGGACGAAACGCAAACCTTATTCCATCAACCACACGAACGAGATATTGCTCCAGTTTTTGGCGACTAACTGAGCGGTCGCTACCGGTTTGAAATTGCATTCTTTTACCGCATTCAGTGACGCATTATCCAGACTGCGATGTCCGCTAGACTGGACTACTTTGGCATCGACCACCTTGCCTGCGGTATCGGTTAAAAACTGCAACTTGACCATGCCTTCTTCACTTTGGCTGAGTGATTTATCTGGATAAGCAGGCATTTCACAGTTCTTCGTATCGAAAGGACTTTTGATCTCTGCAGCGAATGTAGGAGCAGAAGCGACCGCCAGTAACAAGGCAGCAATGGCGTAGCAATGACGAGTAGTTGCAGACATAAAACCTCCGAAGAATGTGGTGAAACCAAATAAGAATCAAATAGATGCGCGACAACAAAAGTGGATTTTTTAAGGTTACATTTGCAGCAAAACCGCTCTTGGTGACTTCAATATACTGCAGTGCACAAATCTGTAAAAATTGATTATTCGTATAGGAGATATTCGCAAAAACCATATTAGTTGCCGCGCATCAACATGGTGCGATGGTATATAGCCAGGCTGGGGGATTTTTCTCAGATGGTGTGCAAATACTGGCTGTACCGCACTGTTGGCGTGCTTTTTATCCGAGTTGGTGCAAGACAAAAAGTGAAAGTCGCAGAGTAAATATTGTTGGACAGTGTGTGAATTACGCACAGCTTGCGTAAAGCTGGCGCGCTAACAAGTCGATATTAAGTCGCTACTAACTAGATATTAAGTAAATATAAGGAGTTTTTTGAGTGCCTTAATAAAATCAAATAACTACCAAACATAAATATACTCCCCTATTTTTTTGATAAAGCCCCCTTTATTGTCCAATCATTATATGGACAACTTAAATATACTTATAGGGAGTAATTTATTTTCACTCTATGAATCGACGTGATTGACTGGCTGTTCTCCGGGGTTTTCATCAGTGCAAAATCTGCTTCACAACAAAGAACGCTGTCCCTCTAGCGCCAACAACCACTGCTTATTTTGCAAACCGCCCGCATAACCCGTCAACGCGCCGGAACTGGCGATCACCCGGTGGCAAGGGACAATAATCGACACCGGGTTGCGACCATTGGCAGCGCCCACCGCACGCACTGCGCCCGGGTTGTTGAGCTGTTGAGCGATCTCGCCGTAGCTCATGGTGCTGCCATAAGGAATACTACGTAAGATTTGCCACACCGCTTTTTGAAACGCCGTCCCTAGCGAATCAGCTAACGGGATATCAAACATCTGGCGCTGTCCTGAAAAATACTCGTCCAGTTGCTGCGCTGCGAGTTGCAAGACCGGATGGCTGTCTTGCCTGATCCAGCCCTCACTGCCTTTAAAATGGCTATGCTGTTCAAAATACACGCCAGCTAAGCCTTGTTCGGTCGCGGCTAACAACATGGTCTTCAGTGGGCTATTAATTTGGGTATAAAACATGACGATTCTCGGATCACTATAAAATTATTTGAAAGCTTGCATTAATTACCTGAGTGGTAGCAACAGTAGAAGAGATCATGATTTTTCGATGGCTGCCAAGCGCATCAACCTGATCTGCGCAATCCGCTCTTATTTTCCATCTTTACTTTCCTTACTCAGTGATTGCCATAACAGCAGTGCGGCATACGCGCGCCAGGGTGACCAGGCGTTTGCGCGCTGGTGCAACTGCTTCTCGGTCAGCCGGACTTCCGGCAATACAGCCGCGGCTTTTTGCAGTGCTAAATCACCCGCAGGGAAAGCGTCGGGATAGCGCAAAGCACGCAAGGCAATGTATTGAGCGGTCCATTCGCCAATGCCAACCACCGTTTTTAACTGGGTAACGACTTCATCAAAATTAAGTCCCAGTTGCCGTTGCAAACCACCGTCAAGCGCGAATCGTGCGACGTTTTGGATAGTCGCGGCGCGGCTTTTTGGGACGCCAATCTGCGCGATGTCTTCCACCGATAATTGCGCCAGTCTGGCGGGGCTAGGGAAGTGAAAACCAATGGCCGCAAACGGCGTGCTGGTCACCTCACCAAACCGCTGCACCAGTCGGCCAGAGACGGTGGTCGCGCCGGCGACGCTGACTTGCTGCCCAAGTACGGCGCGGATCGCCAGCTCAAACACATCAAATGCACCCGGCACCCGCAAACCCGGGGTGCGGTCTATTTGTGCCGCCAGCAAGGGATCATTTGCCAGATGCGATTGAATCACCACGGGATTCGCTTCCAGATCACAAAGCTGGCGCACCTTGGCGATTAAGGGCATCAGCACCGTTGACAATGCGGGGGCAACTTTTAAAGCGAGTTGCTGCTTGTCTGGCACATGCGTAATTTGTAGCCAGCCAGTTTTACCTTCCAATTGCACAGTGCGAATATAGGAGTAGATGCCGTCGTGATCCAATACCGCCTCCAGCCCCGGCATGGCGCGCCCGCGTAAATAGGCCATCAACGCATCCCAGGCATAAGGCGGGCGATACGCCAGGCGCAAGACCAAACCCTCACTCTCTTCTGACGCCGTGCGACGTATCGATCCGGGCGCCATTTTGTAACGAGTAGCAAACAACGCATTAAAGCGCCGCACGCTGCCAAAGCCTGCGGCGTAAGCCACTTCTGCCATTGACAAGTGAGTTTCTTGCAGCAGTTTTTTAGCGAATAAAAGCCGCTGCGTCTGCGCCAGTTCAACCGGCGTCACCCCAAACTGCTGTAACAACACGCGGCGTAATTGGCGCGAAGACAAACCGACTTGCAGCGCCAACGCTTCTATCCCGGCATCATTCAAGGCACCGGCGGCAATTCGCTGCCATACGGCATAGGCCAGATTTTGTTGTAAAGCATAGGGCGCAAGCTCAGGACGACAGCGTAGACAAGGCCGGAAACCCGCTACCTCTGCCGCCGCAGCGCTATCAAAAAAATGACAAGAAGATGCGCGTGGTATTTTGACCCGGCAAACCGGACGACAATAAATGCCGGTCGTACTGATGCCAGCAAAAAATACGCCGTCAAAACGACTGTCCTTGGCGGACAAAGCACGATAAAAATACAGGTCGCGTTCGACAGTATCGTTAAACGTGGTAGAGAAATCGGATAAATTTATCGTGCTCATTGCCGTTTAGATTGTGATGACCAAGGTCGTGTTGGTATGGCGATTTTTTCGCTTCTGAAGCCATCTTTATACGGCATCCGCCTGACTATTTCTAGCCATTTTCGGACAGATAAGCAAACCCAGCTTGATTGACTGCCATGACAAAAGAAGCAATCACTCTCTGGCTGACTTAGTACGCGCTGATAGCTCGCATCAGAAATCATACAGAGTCCAAGTCGAACCCAAATCCACAAAGTTTGCGCTACACTCGGAGCGAGTATCGTCAACGCTCAAATCCTTTACCAACATCATCAATACAAAGGTCTGCTATGTTCTTGCCACAAGCCCGCCCTATCGTCCAGCAACTCGGTGCATCACAGATACGTGAAGTGGCTAATGCAGGCATAGGTATGACGGATGTTTTGCCTTTTTGGTTTGGCGAACCCGATCAGATGACGCCGCAATTTATCCGCGATGCGGCAAAACAGGCGCTGGATGCTGGCGATACTTTTTACACCCATAACTACGGTATTCCTGCATTGCGGCAAGCCATTGCAAGTTACCTGTCGCGCTTGCATCAGCCCATCAGCATGGAACGTATTGCCGTGACCTCATCTGGCGTATCGGCCTTAATGCTGGTGGCGCAGACCATCTTGAATCCCGGCGACAGAGTCGTCGCAGTCACACCGCTGTGGCCAAACTTAACCGAAATCCCCAAGATACTCGGTGCAAACATGGTCACTGTGCCTCTGCAATTTGGTCTGAGCTGGGAATTAGATTTGCCGTTGCTGCTAAATGCTTTAACGCCCGATACTAAAATGCTGATGCTTAACTCACCGAATAATCCGACCGGCTGGGTCATGCCACGTGATCAGCAAGAAATCGTCTTGGCACATTGTCGTCAACACGGCATCTGGATTTTGGCAGACGATGTGTATGAACGTCTGGTGTACAACGATAGCAGCAGCGTCAGTGGCAGCGTCAGCAACGATCCATCAGCATTAGCATGCGCGCCCTCGTTTTTGGATATCGCCAGCCCGGAAGATAGGGTAATTTCTACCAATAGTTTTTCAAAATCCTGGCTCATGACGGGCTGGCGTCTAGGCTGGATCGTCGCACCATTAAGCGTGATGGCAGACCTCGGCAAGCTGATCGAATTTAACACTTCCTGCGCCCCCGGCTTCATCCAAACCGCTGCCATCGCCGCACTGGAGCAAGGCGAGCCCATCGTACAGAACACACTGATACGTTATCAGGCCGCGCGCGATTTTCTGTATCAAAGTCTGAATGATTTACCCGGCATTACAACGCCCAAACCCAAAGGTGCGATGTATTTATTTTTCCGTTTTGACGGCGCAACCGACACACTCAGTTTATGCAAACGTCTGGTGAAAGAAGTAGGACTCGGGCTGGCACCGGGCAGTGCTTTTGGCAATGAAGGCGAAGGCTATGTGCGCTGGTGCTTTGCCAGCTCTTTAGACAAACTGGAGTTGGGTGTGCAACGTCTGCAAAGGTTTATGGAAAAAGACTGATGTCTTAGTTAGGACGGCATCGAATTTCAGACAATATTCGATATTCCTTTTTAAACACTAAACCAAAATCATATATATAAACCTGCTTCAAGTTCAGCACCTGCTCGGTTTTTGCCAGACATCGGCGACTTACTTTCCATTGCTTATTCTTTGTTGGATGCTTCATGGAGGCGCGTCTGGTGAGAGCTTAATTCACGCATGATCGTATCAGGTACTGCAATCTCCAGATTCGCGAGTGCGCGGATTTCGTCCGATGCGATACCCGTCAGTGCAGCATCGCGTAAAGATCTTGCCTCAGCATCTTTTCCCAGTCCCTCTAAGACAGTCGCACCTAATATCACGTCCCGCATAAAATTCATCAGCTCGGCGGCTAAGCGCGGCGCCACAGAGATCGGCGGGAACAGGGGTAACTGAGCCGCCAACTGATTCAATTCCTTTAATCGAGGTAATGGGTCCGCAAGGTAGCGAGTCGCCAGAACAAAGTCCTCAGCCTCCACTATGGCTGGCAAAGCAAAAGAAGCTTCGCGATGTGCGAATGTTGGCTGTAGCGACAAGAGTTGCTTAAATAGCTCATATGTTGCACGGGTATCATTGAGCGTTTCGTTCATATTCACGATGACTTGGAATCGTGAATGCGGCCAGGCGACTGCGCGAGTACCGAAGGTATCGTCGCCATTAAGCAGGTAGACCACCTCTTCGTCACGGGCGCTGACTAAGGCTTCATATGCTGGATAGTATTCTGCGCACAATTGACTCCATTCGAACATCGTGATGAAGTAGGACTCATCGGTGCCAGGAACGCTTTCCCTTATGCGGCCAAATACCCCTCTCAACAGTCGCAATGCGTCTTCGTAGAGTCCCTCGGACCTGGCCATAACTGCATCCTGCACAATAGATTCCATTGTTCCTACGCCTTCCTATTCAAAGTAAGTTAATGATATAGAGCATCTTACTCAACATGTTGGATAGTACGCTTCTGGCCACTAAGCATCGCTGCTTATTCCATTTTTGGCTCTCTCGTACTGCTGCAAAACTATTTGGCCGCAGTCTTCTACCAGTTGTTGTCAGGTCAACTCTGAGCTACTACATGTTAAGCATGCTCTGGTGCTATGATTTGCTGCCTTACTCAGGATTGATTCAAATCTATTTATTCAATTAAATGATTCACTAATTCGCCACTCAATTTGTCAGTCACTTCTGAATTCATTTTTCAACTACTTCGATAGAAAAGACCCTCATGTCCAAATCCCTGTTCATGTTGCTCTGCTCCAGCCTGGCGATCCATACCAGTATGGCAGCAGATACACCACCTGCAACGCCTGCAAAATCGTCATTACCGTCTGCACCAATGCCAGCACCTGCTACACCCGCTACATCTGTCATATCTGCTGAGAATAACTATGTCAGCAATCCATTTTTAGCGGCAAGTACCTTAGCCTATGGCTTACCCGCTTTCGACAAAATCAAAAATGAACACTATGCGCCGGCGTTTACCGAAGGCATGCGGCAACATACGGCAGAGATTAATGGTATTGCCGACAATTCCGCTAAACCGACGTTTGACAACACGATCGTTGCGATGGAGCGTGCCGGCCAGACTCTGAAGCGCGTATCCACCGTTTTCTTCAGCATGTCTGGTGCGAACACCAATCCGACGATTGAAGCTTTATCGCGTGAACTGGCTCCTAAGTTGGCGGCGCATCGTGATGCGATTACCTTAAATGCCAAATTATTCCAGCGCATCAATGAAGTGTACGAGCAGCGTGCTCAACTCGCCTTGGATCCTGAATCGCGTCGCTTGCTGGAACGCTATTACACCGATTTTGTACGTGCTGGCGCTAAGTTGTCAGATGCCGACAAAGTCAAACTCAAATCACTGAATGCTCAACTGGCAAGTCTGGGCACGACCTTTAGCCAAAACGTGTTGAAAGAAACCAATGCGTCCGCTGTACTGGTAGATACCAAAGCAGAACTCAAAGGTTTAAGCGATAACGAGATCGCCAGTGCTGCCAGTGCGGCAAAAGCACGTGGTCTGGAAGGCAAATATCTGATTCCGTTAATGAACACGACTGGTCAGCCCTATGAAGCCAATCTGGTGAATCGTGCTATCCGCAAACGCCTGTATGACGCCTCGATCGAGCGTGGCAATCATGGCGGTGAATTTGATAATCGTCAGGTGGCGATTGATCTGGCGAAGTTACGTGCTGAACGCGCGCAGTTGTTAGGTTACCCAAATCATGCCGCGTATCAGTTGGAAGATGAGACCGCTAAAACTACGGATGCCGTGAATAAAATGCTGGGTGAATTGTCACCAGCCGCAGTCGCGAATGCAAAGAAAGAAGCCGCAGAAATGCAAAAGCTGATCGATGCTAAAAAAGGCGGCTTCAAACTTGCCGCATGGGATTGGGCGTTTTATAGCGAACAAGTGCGCAAAGCAAAATACAGTTTTGATGACAGCCAATTGCGCCCTTATTTTGAGCTGAGTAATGTGCTGGAAAATGGCGTGTTTTTTGCAGCGACCAAACTCTATGGCATTACCTTTAAAGAACGCAAAGACCTGCCGGTGTACAACCCGACAGTGCGCGTGTTTGAAGTATTTGATGCGGATGGCAAACCGATGGCGCTGTTTTTATCCGACATGTACGCTCGTGACAACAAGCGTGGTGGTGCATGGATGAATGCGTATGTCGAGCAATCTGGTTTATTCGGAACGCTACCGGTCGTTGCCAATCATCTCAACATCCCGCAACCACCAGCAGGTCAGCCGACTTTGTTGACTTATGACGAAGTGCGCACGGCCTTCCATGAGTTCGGTCACGCTTTGCATGGCATGTTCTCCAACGTGCGTTATCCGCGCTTCTCAGGCACCAGCGTACCGCGGGATTTTGTCGAGTATCCATCCCAGGTGAATGAGATGTGGGCAGTCTGGCCAGAGGTTTTGAAAAACTATGCACACCACTACAAAACTGGGGAAGAAATGCCACCAGAGTTGTTGGCGAAATTGAGTGCTACCGCTAAGTTTAATCAAGGCTTTACCACTACAGAATACATCGCTGCATCCTTACTCGATCAACGCTGGCACCAACTGACGCCAGCCCAAGTACCGACTGATGCGCTCGCATTTGAGGCTGCTGCGCTGAAGCAAGCTGGCGTTGATTTTGCACCAGTACCGCCACGTTATCGCAGCACCTACTTCTCGCATATTTTTGCCGGTGGCTATTCAGCTGGTTATTACGCCTATCTTTGGAGTGAAGTGCTGGACGCTGATACAGTGGAATGGTTTAAAGAAAACGGCGGCCTGACGCGCAAAAACGGTGACTGGTTCCGTCAACAACTGCTGTCACGCGGTGGTAGTGTAGATGCTCTGGATTCTTTCCGTAGCTTCCGTGGAAGGGATGCCAAGATTGATCCTTTGCTGATCCGTCGTGGCTTGAAGGCTGAAGCTGGTAGTAAATAAAGCTTTATTGAGAACTTTACTGAGAGCTTAACTGCAAACTTAGCTGCTATTTAGCTACAAACTCAGCTACAGATTTTTTGTAGTTTGAGTTCCGGTTCTGATTCAAATTGAAGCAAAATGGGATTACTCATTTGTCGGGCAATCCCCGCTAGAATTAAACCTCGAGCACACACGAGCTGGAGCAACAAAAAAGGGAGCCAATGGCTCCCTTTTTTTATGTTCAAACCTACTTTAGATTGACTTAAAGTATCGCAACGAATACTAAATACTCCCACATAGTATTTTAAGAGTGTCCATAAGAAACCTAGACAATCGGGCTATTTAGCATAAAAACTAGGGGAGTATATGCCGCACTCGATATACAAAACAAATATCAAGCGAGCTACTTCTAGCTTATCTAGTGCTTAAATTTATCTTAGGCTTATCTTAGGCTTATTCTAATTTCCAAACAAAATCTACCTTAGTCCAAACCTGATCTGGCTTACCGTCTTTGGTACCTGGTTTGAATTTACATTGGCTCAGCGCGGACAAAGCAGCTTTATCCAAACTCTTGGAACCGCTAGACTTTTCTACTTTTGATTCACTGACTTTACCATCCACAGCGACCAAAAATCCCATTGATACGGTACCTGTTTCTTCATTCATCAAGGCAGCTTTTGGGTACTTTGGTGGATCGCAGGATTTGTTATCAATGGTTGGCGTTACATCTGCTGCAATAGCAGAACTGGCAACCGCTGCAAGTAGAACAGCGCTGGCGATGGCGGATAAACGTGCGTTCATAAACAGACTCTTCATTGTCAAAGTAAGATAAAAATTGTGCCACAAATAGTGTTAAACGTCTCTAACCAACAAGTTGCAAAGTTTGGCCAGATAAGAACTGATCAGCAAAACTATTAAAAGCTACGACCGCAACTACAGTCGCGGTCGCAGATTAGATTAGAACTCTTCCCACTCGTCCGCACTCGCTGGGCTGCTACGCTGCGCTGCGTTGCTGCTGGCGCTGGTTTTGCTGGCACTGCTGGTTGCTGCGCGCTTTGCCGTTGCTCTGGCAGAAGGTAAGGCTTTGACCATTGTTTTTGGTTTGGCTTTGATTGGTGAAACCTCAACCTTGCGAACTGGTGCTGGTACTTTAACAAAAGATTGTTCTAGCGCATTGAGTTTAAAG
This sequence comes from Undibacterium sp. GrIS 1.8, assembly GCF_040544445.1. Taxonomy (NCBI): domain Bacteria; kingdom Pseudomonadati; phylum Pseudomonadota; class Betaproteobacteria; order Burkholderiales; family Oxalobacteraceae; genus Undibacterium; species Undibacterium sp. GrIS 1.8. Next base: position 111,035 of record NZ_JBEONQ010000001.1, read on the forward strand.
ATGCTGACGACTTTTGCCAACTCTGCGGCTTGATCTTGCAGACTTTGCGCAGCAGCGGCGGCTTCTTCTACCAACGCAGCATTTTGTTGAGTCATGCTGTCCATCTCGATGATGGCGTGATTAACTTGCTCGATACCGACGCTTTGCTCTTGGCTGGCAGCACTGATTTCGGCAATGATGTCGGTTACGTGTTTCACGCTGGAGACGACTTCATCAATCGTGACACCCGCTTGCCCAACCAACTTACTACCGATTTCAACCTGCTCTACCGAGTTGCCAATCAGCGTTTTGATCTCTTTTGCAGCAGCAGCGCTGCGTTGTGCCAGGTTACGTACCTCTGCTGCAACGACCGCAAAGCCACGACCTTGTTCACCTGCACGTGCTGCTTCGACCGCTGCGTTCAAAGCCAAAATATTGGTCTGAAAAGCAATACCGTCGATGACGCTAATGATGTCAAAAATCTTTTTAGCGGAATCGCTGATTGATCCCATCGTATCAACCACTTGCGAAACTACAACACCGCCCTGACGTGCAACTTCCGATGCGGAGACCGCAAGTTGATTCGCCTCACGCGCATTATCTGCATTTTGCTTAACGGTGGTGGTCAACTCTTTCATTGACGAGGTCGTTTTTTCCAGAGAACTGGCTTGCTGTTCAGTGCGGGAAGACAAGTCCAGATTGCCGCTGGCGATTTCGCTGGAAGCGGTGGCAATCGTGTCGGTACCGGTACGGACCTGACCAACAATATTAACCAGGCTGTCACGCATGGTTTTCATTTCTGCGATCAGGCTGGTGGTGTCACTGCTATGGTTTTCAATCTCAACAGCCAAATCACCAGCGGCAATGCGGCTGGCGATATGTGCCGCATAATCAGGCTCACCACCCAATTGTTTGAGCAAACTGCGAGTGATCACAACACCGGCAAAAATCCCCGCCAGCAGTGCCAGTCCACCCAATGCAAGCATCAAGTTACGCGCAGCGGCAAAAGCAGACTGCGCATCTTGGGCGACTTGCACATTCAATTTATCTTCTAATACAACCAGCTCATCCAAAGCGTCTAACCACTTCTTCTGTACCGGACGAATTTTTTTGATCAGGGTAACGGTAGCTACCTCTGCATTGTTTGCCATACCCAACTCTTGGGCTTTAGCAGGCAATGCGGCAGAAGCATTTTCTTGCTCCTTGAGTTTAGCCAGCATGGCTTTCTCTTCTGGCGTGGTCGCAGACTCTGCAGCAAACATCGAAGCGAGCTTTGCTTCAGCCTCGGTATATTTTTTAGACTGTTCTGCGATTTTGGCAATTTCTGGCGCCATATCATCAGCATCGTTGAGCAAAGTCAGATTGCGCAATGAAACCATGCGGTCGTACACAATCGCGCGCATGTCGATAATCAGACGCGACTCGACACTATTAACGTTGACGATTTTTTCTAACCGGCTCTGGATTTGTGACATGCGGGTAATGCCGAGCGCGGTGATCGCAATCAGCAGGGCAAGCACTAATGCAAAACCCAGTCCCAAACGTTTACCAACCTTCATTTTTGTGAAGTTCATATTTCTGTCTGATTGAAGTAAGGAATTAAAAATCCACGTACTGGTTTATCAACTAACTTGCTTTTTTCATTGCATAGCCAATTATAAAAACGAGAAGTGGTCATACAGCTTTTAGTGCTAATGCGCGTTTTTAGTGCGTAGTACGTGATTAGTTTATGAATCAATTTTTTACAAGCAAGCATTGCGCCAAGCAAGAAAATTAAGCACATAGGCAAAAGAATATACGCTATTTTTTCCGTGTGGCAAGGTTTTTTCTGTAACTCGAATACATCTTTAAACTAGCATTTTTGACAATAAGATCAGAAAGTATTTCCATTTATTTATGTCATTAATGTGTCTTATTTTTAAGCAATTGAACTAATTACAGCGATTGAACAATACTACAAAATTTTCTTCGCTACGATTGATAATTTCTGCTGAAATGCTTGACGATTGATATTGCGCATCATCATTCTGGTATGGCAATTTAGTGCTTGAGTGATAATCTGTAACAAGAGAAAAAGCTACTTATCTGTGTGCCATTCTGTGCCAAATTTGGCAGCTAAGCAACAGTCCTCACAAAATACTTGCCGGAGCAATCATGTCTGACCCCATCCGTTTTTATTACCGCGGCAAACAGCATCACATCATTGATGCATCTCCGACCCAAACTTTGCTGCAATATCTGCGTGAAGATTTGCATTGCACAGGCACCAAAGAAGGTTGCGCCGAAGGTGATTGCGGCGCATGTACAGTAGTGATTGGCGAGCTGACACAAGATCCATCAAAGCAGGATGAATTACAGATGAAGTCAGTCAACGCCTGTCTGCAATTTTTACCGACACTGGATGGCAAAGCGGTTTTCACAGTTGAAGATTTAAAGACCGGCAATCAACTTCATCCGGTACAACAAGCAATGGTGGAATGTCATGGCTCGCAATGCGGCTTCTGCACGCCTGGATTTGTGATGTCCTTGTGGGATTTGTATTTAAAACAGACCGATAGCGACCTTCCGCTGCAACGCAAGCAAATTGACGAGGCCTTGTCCGGCAATCTATGTCGCTGCACGGGCTATCGTCCGATTATTGACGCGGCACATAAAATGTGTGCCCTGCCTAAGCAGTCTAAGCCGGTCTTCAATCAGGCCAATTTAAAGTCGATATTGCGCAGCATGCAACGATCAGATTCGTTAGCCTATACACATCAAGGCCAACGCTTTGATGCACCGCGGACACTAGCAGAGCTGGCTAAGTTACGAGCCGCAAAACCAACTGCCTGCTTGCTAGCAGGTGCTACCGATGTCGGTCTGTGGGTGACCAAGCAATTGCGTGATCTGGGCGACATTATTTATCTCGGACAGGTCGCAGAACTCCATCAACTATCTATCGATGCGGACATGCTGCATATCGGTGCCAGTGTGAGCCTAGATGATGCTTACCGTGCGGTCTGCCAGCATTATCCGCAACTCAATGATTTATGGCAGCGCTTTGCCTCATTGCCTATCCGTCATGTTGGCACATTAGGTGGCAATGTGGCCAACGGCTCGCCGATTGGGGATTCTATGCCCTGGCTGATCGCGCTGGGAGCGCAAGTTGTGCTGCATAGCGTGCATGGTGAACGCACGCTAGCCTTGGAAAATTTTTATCTGGCGTATCAGAAAAAAGATCTGCTTCCGGAAGAAATCGTCGCTGCGGTCAAGATCCCGCTACCGGTACCGGTGGCACTCTCAACATCACAGCAGATTTTCCGCACCTATAAATTAGCAAAACGTTTTGATCAGGATATCTCTGCCGTCTGCGCTGCATTCTCTGCGGAATTGAATGGTGACCAGCTAAGTCAGGTACGAATTGCCTTTGGCGGCATGGCAGCAACGCCAAAGCGCGCAACTCATGCCGAAGCCGCGATGGAAAATCAGCCTTGGAATCAAGCTACAGTAGAAGCCGCTATGTCAGCACTGGCACAAGATTACGCACCGCTGTCCGACATGCGTGCCTCTGCCGCATATCGTATGAAAACAGCGCAAAATTTGCTGCGTCGCTTCTGGCTGGAAACACGCACTGACGCTCCCTTGCCGGTCAATGCGCTGGATGTCTTTGCGGCAAATACGCTGGAAGGAGCGTCAGCATGAAGCACGAAACGCAAATCCCTCCGTGGGCAGAAGTCGGTCAGGCTCATCCACATGAATCGGCGATTTTGCATGTTTGCGGTACCGCAACGTATACCGATGATATTCCCGAATTGCGTGGCACCTTACATGCCGCCCTAGGACTTTCGCAACGAGCCCATGCGAAGCTAATCAGCATCAACTTGGATGCCGTGAAAGCGGCTGAAGGCGTCGTTGCTGTCTATGTCGCCAGCGATTTTCCGGGCACCAATGATTGTGGCCCAATTCTGCATGACGATCCGATTCTGGCAGAGGATGTGGTCGAATATGTAGGTCAACCGATCTTTGTGGTCGTCGCCAGCAGCCATGATCTGGCGCGCAGAGCCGCGCGGAAAGCGCAGATCGTATACGAAGATTTGCCAGCGATTTTGACGCCGCAAGCGGCCAGAGAGGCGCAATCCTTTGTATTGCCACCGATGGCTTTACGCCGCGGTGATGCGCATCAAGCCTTGCTGAGTGCTCCATATAAAGTGCAGGGACAATTACAGGTCGGCGGACAAGAGCAGTTTTATCTGGAAGGTCAGATTGCCTATGCGCTGCCAAAAGAAGATCGGAGCATGCAGGTATATTGCTCCACTCAACATCCGAGCGAAATGCAACATGTGGTAGCACATGCGCTAGCGATTTCTGCGCATCAGGTACAAGTTGAATGTCGCCGCATGGGCGGCGGTTTTGGCGGTAAAGAGTCTCAATCCGCATTGTGGGCCGCCTGCGCTGCTTTGTGTGCCATGCAGTTGCAACGTCCGGTTAAATTGCGCGCTGATCGTGATGACGACATGATGGTGACCGGCAAACGCCACGAGTTTTATTACGAATACGAAGTCGGCTACGATGCACACGGATTAATTCTGGCAGCCAAAATTGAGATGGTCTTGCGTGCGGGTTTCTCTGCTGATTTATCTGGCCCGGTCGCAACCCGCGCTGTCTGCCATTTCGACAATACCTATTATTTGTCGGATGTCGAAATCAAGGCGCTCTGCGGCAAAACTAATACCCAGTCGAATACGGCGTTCCGGGGTTTTGGTGGCCCGCAAGGTGCGTTGGCCATCGAATATGTGATTGATGATATCGCCCGCAATCTGGGCAAAGATGCGCTGGATATTCGTAAGCTCAACTTCTATGGTCGCAACGATACTGAAGGTCGCAATGTAACCCATTACGGACAAAAAATTGTCGATAACATTATTCACGAACTGGTTGCAGAGTTAGAAACGACTAGCGATTATCAACAGCGTCGTGCCGCGGTACAAGCATTCAATCGCTCCAGTCCGATACTCAAAAAAGGACTGGCGCTGACGCCACACAAATTCGGTATCGCCTTCAATGTCACGCATCTCAATCAGGCAGGCGCCTTGGTGCATGTGTACACCGATGGCACCATTCTGGTCAATCACGGCGGTACCGAAATGGGACAAGGCTTACATACCAAAGTAGCGCAAGTGGTGGCACATGAATTGGGTGTACCGCTATCTATGGTCAAAGTCACTGCAACGGACACCAGCAAAATCGCGAATACTTCTGCCACTGCCGCATCAACCGGTGCCGATCTAAACGGCAAAGCCGCACAAGATGCAGCACGCCAGATACGCGCGCGTCTGGCGGTCTTCGCCCTCAGCAAATTTGCTTCGTCGCTAAGCACTGAGCCAGTCCTATTCTCTGCGGGGCAAGTGACTTGCAACGGTACCAGCATTGCTTTTGCCGATCTGGTGCAACAAGCTTATCTGGCGCGGGTCCAATTGTGGTCAGACGGTTTCTACGCGACACCGCATTTGCAATGGGATGGTAAAACCATGACCGGCAATCCCTTCTCTTATTACGCCTACGGTGCTGCGGTGTCTGAAGTCGTGATTGACACCTTGACTGGCGAATGGAAATTGCTACGCGCCGATCTGTTGTACGACGCGGGCAATTCGCTCAATCCGGCCATCGATATCGGTCAGGTAGAAGGAGCATTCATTCAGGGTATGGGCTGGCTGACCACGGAAGAATTATGCTGGGATGCCAAAGGCAAACTGACCACGCATGCGCCGTCAACGTATAAGATTCCGGCGATCTCGGATTGTCCGGAGGATTTTCGCGTGGCGCTGTATAAAAACCAAAATGTGGCTGACAGTATCCATCGTTCCAAAGCTACTGGCGAGCCGCCGTTATTGCTACCGTTCTCTGTATTCTTCGCCATCCGTGATGCCATCGCGAGTGTCGCCGATTACCGGCTCAATCCACCGTTGCAGGCACCAGCGACTAGCGAGGCGATATTGAAGGCGGTAGAGGCGATTAGCTGAGATAAATAGACGTCCAATCATTCTGCGGCTCCCAGCCCGATTTTGGCCTGGAAGGCGCATAATGATTGGACACTCTGTTTAGAAGTTTATAGCAAGCTTTTTCAATCACTAACTAAACAATTAAATGAAGCCTTAAAAACGCATGCCATTCCTGCGTGCCGCTAGCAGAAATCCTGAGGCTTCACTGAATCAACGACCGTCTCTGGATTCCTGCCTGCGCAGGAGCGACGAGCAGACAAATAGTTTTTCACAATTTGTTTTTTCCTTACATTTAGCCTTCAATTGAAACTGACGCCTAAGCTATTGAAACCAATGAATAACAAAGCAACACAGACATAACAAATGACACAGCCAAGTAATCCAACCCAAGCCTACCGCGCCAGTCTGTTGCACTTTACAGATGATCCGCTGCATAACGAGCAAGCCACCCAATGGTATGAGGATGGCTTATTGATCGTCACCGACGGGCGAGTGCAAGCAGCCGGCGATTACGCTGCGCTCAAAGCCAGTTTGCCCGTTGATGTTGAGATACAGCACTTCCCCGGTAAAATCATCACGCCCGGGTTTATCGATAGCCATGTCCATTATCCACAAACCGACATCATCGCCTCGCCCGCACCAGGCTTGTTGCCTTGGCTGGAGCAATACACTTTTCCGGCTGAAAGACGCTTCCAGGATCCGCAACATGCCAGCGATGTCGCGGCGTTTTTTTTGGATGAACTAACGCGTTGCGGCACCACCACGGCGATGGTGTATTGCACGGTACATCCAGAATCCGTCGATGCTTTTTTTGAGCAAAGCCAGGTACGCAATCTGCGCATGATCGCGGGCAAAGTGCTGATGGACAGAAACTGCCCCGACTTCCTGCAAGACACGGCAGAAAGTGGTGCACGTGATACCGAGGCACTGATCAAAAAATGGCATAACAATGGTCGCCAACTCTATGCCATTACCCCACGTTTCGCCCCGACTTCAACACCGGCACAACTGCAACTGGCAGGTGAATTAGCGCAAGTATATCCAGACACCTTTATCCAATCGCACGTGGCAGAAAATAAGGATGAATGCGCCTGGGCCAGATCACTCTTCCCCGAAGCACGCAGCTATCTGGACATCTACGATCGCTTCGGCTTGATGCGTGAGCGCGCCATGTACGGTCACTGCATCTGGCTGGACGACCAAGACCGCGCCCGCATGGCAGCAAGCCAATCTGCGGTAGCACTCTGTCCGACGTCCAATCTGTTTTTGGGTAGCGGTTTATTCGATTTTAAACAAGCCGATGCAGCACGCGTACCACTGGCACTGGCTACGGATGTGGGCGGCGGTACGACGTTTTCTATGCTACAAACCATGAACGAAACCTACAAAGTAGCTCGCATGGGCGGCAGCTATTTATCCGCTACCCGCATGTTTTATCTGGCCACACTGGGCGGTGCGCGCAGCATGCAATTGCAAGGCACCATCGGTAATTTTGCCGCTAATACGGAGGCGGACTTTATCGTCCTCAACCCGCAGGCAACGCCACTACTGGCACGCCGCAGCGTGCAAGCAAATAATCTTGAAGAGTTACTATTTGCAATGGCCTTGTTGGGCGATGATCGCAGCGTGGCGATGACATTTGTAGCTGGGCAGCGGGCTTATGCTGCGGGTTAAAAGTAGCTCAAAATACTAATGCGCTAAGTTATTCCAGAGCAGGTATTCCAGAGCGGATGTTCCAGAGCGAATAACAAAGTCTTAAAAAACTTGAAAATATGGATACTCCCCTATTTTTATAAAAAATATCGCCTATCGTCCAGTTAATATATGGACTACTTGAATATACTAGTTGCGAGTATATTTAAGACATCTTCAATCAATATCCATTTTGGTGTTGAACAGAACATCGGCTAAAAGCACGCTGGGATGATTTAGCTACCTAGTTTGAGGTTGTAACACTCGCCATATCGTCAGTCTTACCGTTACCACAACTCCATTCGCCCCGGCAAAACCGACTCAACGCAAAAGGACTACACTATCTGCTCGCACTTTGAGTAAGCTGAAGTCCGGCATCAACTCAAGTCCAACCAAGTATGCTTTGCCGCTTGTGTTTTCTGCTTTAGTACCAATTTGAATGCTATGAAACCTATGACACCTCTGTCGATTCTCGACCTTTCCCCCATCACCCAAGGGAGCGATGCAGCGCAGTCGTTCCGTAACTCGCTGGATTTGGCGCAGCATGGTGAGCGCTGGGGATTTAAGCGATATTGGCTGGCGGAACATCACGGCATGCCGGGAATTGCCAGCGCGGCGACAGCGGTGTTGATCGGGCATGTGGCGGCGGGTACCTCAACCATTCGTGTCGGCGCGGGCGGGATTATGTTGCCAAATCACTCACCGCTCGTGATTGCGGAACAGTTTGGCACTTTGGAATCATTATTCCCCGGCCGGATTGATTTAGGTCTAGGGCGGGCGCCAGGGTCGGATCAACTGACTGCGCGGGCTTTGCGGCGTAATTTGGGATCGGATGCGGATGAGTTTCCGCAAGATGTGGCGGAGCTGATGGATTATTTTTCTGCTGAACCACGACAAGCGGTGCGAGCGGTACCCGGTACGGGTTTAAAAGTACCAATCTGGATTTTAGGTTCCAGCCTGTTCGGCGCGCAACTGGCAGCGGCGATGGGCTTGCCGTATGCATTTGCGTCCCACTTTGCGCCACAGCAAATGATGCAGGCGGTTGCGCTGTATCGCGCCAACTTCCGTCCGTCTGCGCAATTGGCAAAACCGTATGTCATGCTGGGTTTTAATGTCTTTGCCGCGGACACTGATGAAGAGGCGCAGTTCCGTGCGACCTCGATGAAGCAGGCTTTTATTAATTTGCGTAGCGGTCGTCCTGCCAAGCTGCCGCCACCAATAGAAAACTACAATAAGCTGATCGGTCCGCAAGAACATGCCTTGCTCGATCAAATTCTGTCTTGCTCTGCGATCGGTGCGCCAGACACTGTGGCTCAAGGCATCCGCGATTTTATTGAGCGTACCGGTGCTGATGAGTTGATGATGACCTCACAGATTTTTGATCATCAAGCACGTTTGCGGTCGTATGAAATTGCGGCGAGTGTTTGCGGTTTGAACAAGCTGGATGCGGTGGCCGCTTAATCGAAACAACCAATCAACTTAGCGCGCAGGGAAAGAAAAACTCAGACAAGTTCCCTTAGCGGCAGATACTTGCTGCAAATTGCGAATCGTAAAATGTCCGCCGTGTAGTTCAACGATGGTTTTAATAATCACCGATCCCAATCCCAGAGAAATCTCTGCCTTGCCCGGAGCGACCAGCACACGCTGATCGCGGCGTTGTCCAAAGCTACGTATCACTTGTTCTGACATTCCGTCGCCATCATCTTGCACCGTAATCTCTATGCGATCCGCCTTACGGATGATGTGGGTACGCACACTTGATCTTGCGTAGCGGGCGGCGTTCTCATACACGTTATGAAATAGCCGCGATATCAGATAGGCGTCGCCGATGATGTGATAATCCTGCGCTGTCGTAGATACTGCGGTGGACACTATGCCAGCAACTACAGCAACACCCGCCGGGATGGCTTCCATCTCAAACAAAATAGTGCCGCCACGATTGCGGTTACTGTTTTGGGCATTGCGCATTTCTATCGTAGCCAGTTCAAACAAATCGACGCTGCTGGCTTGTTTGCGATAACGTGGCTCGTCAATATTGGCGATAAAAAACAGGTCGTCAATCAGCTTGGTGAAGTAATCAATCTCACTACTGACAACAGCAAAAAATTCAGCGCGTTCATCCTCACTCATATTCTCGCCATGCACCGAGAGCGTATCGATTGAGGTACGCAAACTGGTCAGCGGCGTACGCAGATCATGACCTAGTTCTTGCAAGAGTTCGCGCCGGGTACGTTCTATGGCTTGCAATTGCGTGACCAGACGCTGAATCTCGTCGGCCATCTGATTAAAGTTCAACATCAGGCCACCCACAGCATCCAGTTTACCCGCTTGAAAACGTGCGCTCAGGTTGCCGGATTCCATTTGCTGTATCACTTGTTTTGCCTCGGATGAGCGACCGCGCAAGTACAGCATGGTCATCAATAGACCCAGCAAAATTGCGCCTATTAGCGTCGTGACAAACAATAAAGACATACTGAAAAACGTGCCCCGTGCGGCACTGCCAGGATTGCGTACCAGAAGGTAAGCGGGTTGGCTGGCACTCAAGCGAATGATCGCCGTAGCAGGGCTGCCAGAAAAAAAGCGACCTCGCGTGATCAGCTCATGCACCTGCACTGGCTTGGCTCGTTGCAGCAATCCAAGCGGTGGGGCCGCATTGGTACTGCTAGCTATAATTTGATTCTCCGCGTTGATGACCCATAGCTCCAGCGGCATAGCAGGTGATTCACTCCGGTAGCGCTGTACTTGTGCAAGAGCATCTTGATATGCCAGACCAGAATTGGATTGCTGCTCTACGATCTGCGCAATAAACAGATAGACGCTACGTTGTACTTCTTCTGTTGGGCGACCTGTGATTTCGCGCAGCACGAGCACATAGCCCGTGCTCAACACGCAGGCGAAAAAAATACTGATACCAAAAAATCGCAACCACAATGATCGGTTCATGCGGACTCCAGTTTGTAGCCAACACCGTAGATCGCGACGATACGCACATCAGACCCGGCATCTTTGAGTTTGCGTCGTAAATGGCTGAGGTGGGAATCAATCGTACGGTCATAAATTGAATGATCGACGTCCCTGTCATTAGCGGCGCTACTCTCCTGAAACTGATCCAGAATCTGCTCGCGAGTGATCGCATCACCGGCTGCACGGACTAGCAGTAAAAGCACTTCAAATTCTTTTTTACCCAAGGCCAGTGCAAGCCCGCTAACGCCAACTGTACGGCGTTGTAAATCCATATTGATATCGCCAAATACCATTACCGCACGATCTTTTTGTCGGGCCTCAGTATGTCTGAGCAGACGGCGCATCCGTGCTGCTAACTCTAATAAGCCACAAGGTTTTCGGATGTAATCATCTGCACCGCCTTCAATACCAGCGACCGCCGTTGCCTCGTCAGTGCGTGCAGAAAGAATCAAAATGGGAATGTCTGACGTGTTGCTGCGAGATTGGGATTGGGACTGAGATTGAGATTGGCTTTGGTTTTGACTTAGGCTGAGACTTTGACTTAGGCTTTGACTCAGACGCAACTGACGACAAAGACTGATGCCATCACCATCAGGCAAACCCACATCCAGCACCAGCAACTCAAACGGTGATGCCGGATATTGAAGTGGACGCTGCGTCAACAAATTGTTTGCCTGAGCAATACTGGACGCCAGCGTTAACTCAAATCCCTCGTAGCGCAAACCCAACATCAGCGTGCGTGCAATTAAGGGATCGTCTTCAACCAGCAGTACTTGGTGCGCAGAAGTCATCGTGAAGTAGCGTAATGAATTAAGTTAATCGAATTAAAAAGCCCAAATGGACAGGACTGACAAAAAATACTCAACAAAGCATCCCACGGCAACAACCCGAACCAAACCATTTTGCCATACCCAACCGAGCCAAAACCGCTTCCACAAAAATTACAGAATTGGTCGCTACAATCCATTTCAAGCTCAAATTTATTCTGCAAATCCGGATCAGTCTGATATCTACTTCACTACCGCAAGGAGAACACCATGCATCCTCTTATTGATACAGCAGCTCGCAACAAATCGAGGCTATTCGGCCTGGTCGCCGCCTTAATATTAAGTGCTTGCGGTGGCGGATCAAGCGATGCACCGACCAGTTCAACCTCCACTGGTGGCACGGGCTCTTCGGGTACTCCGACAATACCAACAACACCCACCCCACCCGTCACGCCAACTACGCCAACTACGCCAACTACGCCCACACCACCTACCGGGCCAAGCGCCAATACCGCTGCGGCCATCGCAGCGGCGCAAAACTCTGCCGCCACTGATCCCTTATGTGCGGTATCCAAACTAGGGGATTTTTATTGGGAAATCGGCAACGCCACAAGCACCACGCCGATTGCGTCCGGCTCCATCGGTACTGGTAGCGTGGTCGCCTCCTCCTACTTCAACATCGCCTCTTCTTCTAAATGGATTTTTGGCGCTTACGTGTTAGAGAAAAAAGGGATCGATGTGGTGCGTAGTACCGCGTCGCTCAGCGATGGTTTGCGATTTTTATCCGGCTATACCGGCCTCAACGATAATGCCTGTGCCGGTACCGCGACTATCAATGCCTGTTTTGTAGCGGGTATGAACGGCAATACCGGCCAGCCCGATCCCACCACCGTCGGCAAATTTGACTACGACAGCGGGCACGACCAAAAGCTGGCAGCAATCGATATGGGACTAGGTAATTTCAGCTCAGCACAATTGACAAGCGAATACCAAAATACTTTGGGGCTGAGCAAAGTATTTAATATGGCACCGCTAGATCCGCTCATGGCAGGCGGCATGATGGGCACGGCAACTGACTACGCCCTGTTTCTGCGCAAAATCATGAATAAGGAATTGGTCATCGGCAGCTACCTTGGTGACAATGCGACCTGCACGCTGCCTTCTAACTGCCCGGGCAAAGTCGCTTATTCACCCGTGGTCGCGCTGCAAGAACCCTGGACTTATTCGTACAACCATTGGGTAGAGTCGCAATACGGTAATGGCACCATCGACGCCTATTCCAGCCCGGGCAAATGGGGTTTCTATCCTTGGATTTCTGGCGACAAAAAATACTACGGCATCATTTCCAGACATGATACTGATCCAACCTCGTTCGCCGTATCGGTACTCTGCGGCCGACAAATTCGTAAAGCATTTTTGGGAGACTTGTAATTTTGATGCTGATGCTGATGCTGACGCTGATGCAAACCTCGCCGCGCCGGGGTACGTGTAATCCCAGTGCGGCGCATTCATTTAAGCTACTGTCAACATACTCCCCTTATTTTTTTACAAATATGTCTTATTGTCCAATGATTATATGGACAATAAAAATATACCTATTACCAGTATATTCACATCTTGTACGAGGTCGATCAAGCTGTTCGAGTCTGGCTTGGCATAAACTCCCAGGTTTTGGGCACGTCTCAGGCGCAAACGCCATGGCAATATGATCCAGCAATTACCGTAGAAATATTCTCCGGCTGTTGAGACGATGCAGACTTTGCGCCACAATGCATCCCGCTGACTCAACAACGCCATCATGCCCAACTCTATGCCACCGATCGTCACTGCCGCAGCCCCCGTATCTTCCACATCTACGCCATCGACATTCAAAAAAATACTTCGCTGGTTTTGGCGTATTACCGGTGGCTTGCTGATGCTGATCATCGTACTACTGACGATCCTGATACTCATCAACCTACGAGATGAGCAACTAACTCCGGCGGCACAGGTCTTATTAAAAGAACCAACTTACCTTGTTCCCGATGCGGAAAGTGGATTCTTCATCTTGAGGGCAATTAACGCAGATGCCAGTCTGGATGCTTTTAGCGTCGGTAAAAAACAGGTGCAAGAAGAAGCCGCACGTTATCTTACAGATCCACCCCACCTCACTCAAAACTATACCCCCGATAACTACAAAACATTACCGGCATCTGTTTGGAATGTACGTCGATGTCAGGAGACGTTACAAAGCTGCGTGGAAGAAGATTTACGTAACAGAAAGAAGGTAACGGAACGAATCAAGGCAAATGATTTGCTCCTACAGCGTTATGCACAAATGCGGGCATTGCCCGGCTTTGAAGAAAGAATTATCCCAGCATTCACTGCCGTAGTTCCTTACTATCCCGCACTTACTCACGCAGCAGAATTGCTGATGACGCAAGCTGCGTTAGATATCGCAGACGGAAATATTGAAAAAGGAATCACCAGATTGCAAGAAAATGACCGTTACATGCGTCTGTTTATGAAAAATAGCAGCACTTTGATTTCGAAGATGATAAGTCTGTCGATGATGCGAAAACAAGCCAGAGTAGTTAGCGAACTGGTCAATAAGTATCCCCAACTGGCGCGAGAGCGCGGCGATATATTTAGTACGTTAGTGCGGTCTGTCCAACCTACCGAAATAAATTTTAAAAGTGCGTTTGTAAACGAAGCTCGCTACGTTAATTTCTATCTAGGTATGGCGAGTAAATATTCCAATTCTGCGATTGGCGCAAATGGTGAAAACAGCAGTAGTGACTTACCATTGATGGACGCCTGTGATTATGTTTGTCAATTATTTTTGCATCCCAATGCAACGATCAATGAACTCTCGGCGTACTGGCAACAACAAATAAACACAGCGAATCAATCGGCATCAACCTATACAAAAATCAGAGCCAATCTGGCAGCTAATCATACGACAGAACTACCTGTCCTAAAGCAACTGCATTATGTCTACAATCCCATCGGAAAAATACTAATTGACCTCACCAAATACACACCCGATCCTTATATCAACTACATGGAAAAAGGTGCCGACACTGACGGCTATTTACGTCTGGTCGGTCTGCAAATCAAACTCCGTCAACAGAATATTGCTGAAACCGCTATCGCTGATTTTGTCGCAAAGGCACCGGAGCCTTTCCGCAGCCCTTACGACAGTTCAGCCATGATCTGGAATGCCAAAGACAGGCAATTGGAATTTATCGGACGGCAAGATGCTTCCAGCAATTTGAATCATGGTAAGCGTTTTATCGTCCCACTTGGCTGATCTATACTGGTCGCGTGTACGGGTTTATTTTTAGTCAGATAAAATCAATAAAAACCAGATACTCCCCCTGTAAATTCCAAAAATATTCTTATAAACCAGTAAACATATGGACAACTAAAAATACATGTTGGGAGTATATTCTTATAGCAAGATTAAAGACTCGGCTTATTCGGATTCCCGCACCCGCAAAAAACTAGCAAACTTTGGTAAACCCGTTGAGGTTATATCGCGGTAACGGTAAGTCACCGTGCTGCCCACCGCTGGCGGATTACGCCTTTGCTCATCACTAAAGCCCGTACCTAGCCAGAAACGCACGCCCTCCGGCGTTTGCACTACCAGCGCACCGAGCATGCCCTGATATTTGCCCTTTCCTGGTTCGTGGCTGACGACGATGGCTTCGGCATCTAGCTGCGGTTTTAGTTTGAGTAATACATCTGATCGTCCGGTCTGCCATAGCGCGTCGGCACGATGGAGCATCAAGCCCTCGCCGCCATCACGCACCACTTGATTGAGTTTTTGTTGTAATGCTACCTGATCAGCGACCCGCACTTGTGGCACCACCTGCAACCAGGCAACGCCCGCTTGCGCTACGCTGGCTTGCAGGCTAGCGTAGCGTTGAGCAAAATCGCCCTCACCGTTTGGCAACTCATACAGCTGATAGCTGATTTTTTTCCACTCAGCGTCAACCGGCTCTTGGCACCGTACCGCGGCAGATAACCGGTCAAAACTATGTCGCTCCATCCATAATTCGCCATCAACTGCATGCTTGGGTAAAGCCGCGATAAACCAGGCAGGTGCGTGGATAGCTTTGCCACTGCGAAAACGTAACTGCTGACCGTCCCACAAGGCGCGTACGCCATCGAGTTTTTCGCTCACCAGATACAGTGTGGGATCAAATTTATCTGAATAATTTTGCGCCAGTAAAATGTCCATCCTGGCGACACCAGAATCGGTACCAGCGGTCGTATGATCTGCAGCTAGCGTCTGCGCAAACGGCTACAAAACACCACTGAGCAGTAATAGTACGAATACCCGGCGTAAGGGCGGTAATTGAGATGGATTCATATTAGCCTAGAGGTAGGATTGATAGATATCGACTAATGTTTAGTCAATGCAAACATCAGCCTAGGTTATTATAAAGTTAATTATTTATCAATACCCTGTTTAATAATTGCAAGACACGGCTAACTACGAAGCGTTTTTTTGAAAGAAATGTAATGCAATCCTTGTTCAGATTGATCACCAAGCCATCAATTCGAAGCTTCATTCTTCAGTTTGGCGCTGCGCTACTGATCGGTTTTATGCTGCGTTTTGTGATCCATTTAACGCCTGTCTGGTGGCTGATGTGGATTGCGCCGGTGCCTTTGTTAGTCATCGCTTTGCGCTCCAATAAGCGGGATACTTTCTGGATAACTGCCGTGGCCGCTTCGGTTGGTCTAAGCAGTAATCTGCACTACTACCAGTTGGTTATGCCAGCGCCAATTGCTGTGCTGGTGCTATTGGCACAAAGCTGGCTTTGGGTATTGGTCATCATGACCACGCGGCGTATTGTGCTGCGCTACCAATCATGGTGGACGGTGCTGGTCTATCCCGTGGTGTGGTGTGCCGTGGATACCTTAATGGCGCATTGTTTGCCCGATGGCAATTGGGGCAGTCTTGCTTATTCGCAGACAGAATTTTTACCGATGCTGCAAGTGACTTCCTTGCTTGGTGTGGCAGGCTTATTGTTTTTGCTGGCATTATTTCCATCCGCCATTGCACTTGCTTTTGTGTATGGCAGACGTTTGCATCATGCGCCTTGGGCATACGGGTTAACGACCTTGCTCTTGATCGCCACTTTTACATATGGCGAATTCCGCTTGCAAGCTCCGTCCGGCAAGCAGCAAGTTGTATTTGGATTGGTCAGTATTGACGATGCCATCGGCCTGCAAGCAAGTGCGACCTATGCCGCGAGCATTTGGCAACAATATGATCGACATGTCGCAACACTGGCAGCACAGGGCGCGACGATTATCGTTTTACCAGAGAAAATCGCGATGCTGACGCCTGCCAACGCAGAACAACTGAAACGCTATTTAAGTTCGCTCGCCAAAGCACACCACGTCTGGATAACAGCAGGCAGTGCGATTGACGACGGATCAAGGCGTAGCAATCTGGCCTGGATGTTTTCACCATTAGGCATACTCACCAATAGCTACCAAAAACATCACCTGGCACCACCAGAACGTTATTACGCCACCGGAGTCGACTATCAGACGAAGGTGATCGACGCTACGTTATACGGCCTCGCTATTTGCAAAGACATGCATTTTGCAAGCCTAGGTCGCGCCTATGCTAAGAGAAACGTTGGCGTCATGTTGGTTCCCGCCTGGGACTTTTACTTTGACCAATGGATCGCGTCCAGAATAACGCTCATCCGCGGTGTAGAAAGTGGTTATATCGTTGTGCGCTCCGCACGTGAGGGCTTATTAACCGTGAGTGATGCCTATGGTCGGGTGCTTGCAGAAAAACCTAGTAGTGGCATGCCTGGGCAAACACTGTTGGTCAAAACAAACATAGCTGCGCGCTTAACTACTTTATATTCGATTATCGGTGATCTGTTTGGCTGGCTCTGCGTGCTCTGCCTGGTAGGTATGGCCGCATGGTCAGTAGCAAGCGCATACCTAAGAGCCTATAAAGCACTGCCTAATAGTAATTTGGGTGATGCATCCATTTAAATCAGTGCTGCGCATTGAGCACAACTAACGTCAAACTGAAGATGAAAATATAGTGACAAATTATTATCTATTTGGTTTGTAAATACAAATTAAAAAATCTGCCGAATCTATATATTTAAGGCCTCTGAATATCTGTCGGTTTTTTTTACACTTATTGCAATTCATAAACTTTAATCGATATAAACCCATGAATTAAAACGATATTTTTATTGGCACTAAATTTGCTTATAAGAATCCGTAGTAAGTATATATTTAAATCTAAGGGAAAATCATAATGTCCATAAAAAAATTCGCAGCAATTCTTTGCTTGCTTGGCAGTGCGGTTGCATCTAATGCCAACGCAGCGTTTTACAACCCGTTCGGTCCACAACAAAATGTAACTATGTCCACAATTTTGGATGGTGGCTGGACTGAATGTTATTCCGCAACAATGAGTACATTTGTCGGCAACAGCGCGCAAAACGTTTTATCTCAATGCAGTGGCGGCTATCTGATGATGGCAGGACGCGCGACTGGTAGTGACGTGTTCCAATTGCTGGCAGAAACAACATTTTCTGATGCTACTTTCAATACTGGCACAGGCACACAAAATGTTCACACATCGAATGGTTCTGACTGGTATTTCGCGTCTAACTGGTCATGGGGTTTCACTGATGTAGGCTCTGGCGTATCGTTAAACGAATGTGACGGGAAATCCGGTGCGGATAGAATGTGTCTGCATACAGTTAATGGTGCAGGCGGCTACAGAATCGGTAACAACACAGGCTTGAACGGTTCAACATCTTTCGAAAAAGTTTTCTTCGTTTCCAACGGTGCTAGCCAAGCTGAGGTACCAGAACCAGCAACGATCGCTATGTTTGGTTTAGGTTTGCTTGGTTTAGCAGCAGTACGCCAACGCAGCACAAAAAAATAACAAGCTGGCTTATTTAGTCAATTTGCTTGATGATGCCGTTTAGTGAAAACTAAACGGCATTTTTCTTTTTGGCTCTCAGAGAATAATTAACGCTGCACTTCGCTCTGCGAGCAATGAATCTGCGCTCTCATCATTCTTTATTGCACTTTTTGACCTCCATGCAAGCCACTCCAATGACAACCATTCCAGACTTTCCAGAACATGCCTGGGTTTCCTTAGAAACACCGCAAGATGTGGAGGCATGGATGGATTTGCAAAATCGTGAATTACAAGAAGCCATAGGAACAATTTCTACCTATTCCACAAGTAGCGGTCAGGGTATTGCCTTACGTTTGGCTTTAGGCGGCGATGTGTTTATTCACACCAACTCAGACGGAGATGTTTTATTGGACGTAACACCAGAAGCTGACTGGGTCATTCCTGTAATCAGCGCGGTGACACAGATCACCACGCCAAGCGGGCAAGTCTGGATTTTGCCAGCACATGTGCTGACGCAACTGGTACTGGGCTTGAATAGTTTGATTGTCTCAAGCTGGCTGGTGCTAGGGCATAAGTTCAGAATGAAATAGCCCCCGGCCTGAGATTAGCAAAGCGAAAAAGGTGTAGTTTTTATAACTGCACCCTTTTGAATTTTTGCTACGTTGTTACTGCATTTCGGCTGCGTTACTATTCTGCTGTTAGCGCACTACGCCATCTTTATCAACTTTAACAATACGTGAATTGCTACTGTCGCTGCTACCATTAGTGGCGTTTTGCTTTACATTCACTTCTGCCACACCAGTACCGCTGGCGCTGATCTTGGCGCGTTCTACTAATAAACTGCTGGCGTTTAAATCACCGCTGCCATGCAATTTGGCGCTGAGCAATTTGCCTTGACCAGATAGTTCTACGCTACCGGTGCCGTCCATTACAATTTCAATCTGCTGTGTTTTTATGTCGCTAGCCTCCAGATCGCCAGAACCGAGTAAGTCTATTTTTAATGTATCCGAAACGCTGTTTGATCGCATATTGCCTGTGCCATGACCAGTGAATTGCGCTTTGTCGGATCGTAAATTACTGGCGTCAAAATCACCCGAGCCGTTGACCACAACATCCAGATCGGTGGTTGTGCCATCTAAGGTCAAGCTACCACTGCCGCCCATACGGACTTTGGTACCAGCGGCTTTTAATCCACGAACTTCCATATCGCCAGAGCCGTTAATTTCGGCCGAGAACTGCTTGATATCGCCAGTAATAGAAACATCGCCGGATCCCCGAATCGTGGTATTAACCGCAGCCATCTTCAGGTTGTTCGCATCCAGATCACCGGAACCATTGGTCTGTGACTGCAATTCTTCTGTGACGGTACCTAGTTTTAAATTGCCAGAGCCATTGATCTGGGCATGTGCTTTAGCGACCTGTAATTGACTTACGTCCATATCACCGCTGCCATTAATATTGGCTTGCAGCTCGCCGACCGTGCCGTTGGCACGTACATCGCCAGAACCATTAATCGCCAATTCTAATTTGTCGCCTTTAAACCGATCTAGAACCAGATCACCGCTACCGTTGACTTTAATGCGGTTAAGTTTGCTCGCGGCGACCTTCACGGTCAGCTGTGTCGGCGTAAAGTTAGTCGATAAATGAATAATCGTTTTACTCTTTGAGCGTATGTATAAAGTATTGCCAGTGACGACGGTTTCAACTTCCTTAACGAGTTTTTCGTTACCGATGATCTCTAAGGCTGGCCCGCCCTCTGCGGTGACGACAACATCATAAGGACCTGTCATATCGATTTCAGTAAATTCAGCGACATCGCGCTTTTCCTGAATGACCGGCCCATTGTTAGCAGCGTTGGTGTTGTCACTAAATTCCACATTGCAGCCACCCAGGGCGAGTAGCAAAATTAAACTTGTGCGCTTTAACATGATGTCTCTTTGGTAGAAAGATGGAAAGATGCCAGCATACGGCAGCTATTTAATAAAAGAAAACTCCTTGAGACAGAATGCGTATGGGCAGGGATAAAATGCCAATCAAGCAGACCTGTGGAAACTCGGTTGATATTATTACCCGGCCAAGCGCCTTCTTCAACAGCAGACTAAACACCGGTACCAGCATCAGCGATGCTACACTTAATGGTATCAACGAATCAAAACTCTGAGAACTTACAACAAGCATTAGATCAATATGCAGGGTCACATTTTGCTCAGATATGTTTTTTTAGAAGTTCCACTTACCCTTATTTAGATGAAATACAAGCTCATACACGGTAAAGAACTTGATGCCGCATTAATTGCACGCTGGCTGCAAATACGAGATGGCTCGACTCAAGATCAAAATTCAAGCCAAAACCAGGCTCAAAGCACCTACCAAAGTCCCTATTATCACCCAACGTTTACACAGATTGCCGCAGGCATCAGGGATGATACGCGGATTGTGGTTTGTGAAGATGCGGGACAAATCGTTGGCGTGCTGCCATTCCATCGTCTATCAAAATATCAGGCGCGCTCCGTCGGCTTGTTCTTAGCCGATTATCAAGGGCCAATCACAGATAACGGTATCCAGCTCTCACCAAAAACGTTATTGCAAGCGATGGGCGTGCGCTATATGGGCTTTGATCACATGCCACAAAGCCGTACGGATTTTACGCCCTATGCCTGGGCACATAGCCGCTCACAAGTGCTAGACCTCAAGGGCGGATTTGAAGTATATGCCGACAGACTGGCCTTGCTGCAAAACGTGAAACAAGCGGGCGTCCTAAAAACCATCAAGCAGATGGAGCGAAAAGTAGCGCGTGAAAAAGGTGAGTTGCGTTTTACCATGCAAAGTACAAGCGACCATGATTTCGCTCAGCTTTTACAAGGTAAATCTGAGCAATTTAATCGCACTTTAGGCGAAGGGCACGATACCTTTGCGATCCCTTGGGTGCGGCAAATGCTGGATTGTCTCCGGGCTCACGTTAGCTCCGATTTCGGCGGACTGCTCTCTACCCTGCATGTCGGTGATGAGCTTGTCGCAGCGCATTTTGGGCTGCGCTCCGGCGGGGTTCTACACTTCTGGTTCCCTTGGTACCGAGTGGATTATGCCGTCTACTCAGTCGGCCTTATCTTGCTAAAAGAGTGTGCCAGCCATGCACAAAGTTTAGGCATTTCAAGCATAGATCTGGGACGCGGCGAACAAGCCTACAAAACCCGGTTTGCGACCAGTAGCGTTGCTTTATGCGAAGGCGCGATTGCCAATCCCGATCTGATACGGAAAGCGCGCATCAGCTACCTGCGTACCCGCTGGGCGGTGCGCGACTCATGGTTGGGACATAAACTCAAAGCGCTTAAAAGCGCCGCTAAAACCAGTAAGCAAAGCGACTAAGATCGCTCAAATGCTGAGTAGGGTGCGTCATACGCACCAACGATGAAAAAACAATGAACTTAGAAAGAAACATTACCATATGAATCGGTGCGCATAGCGTACCCTTGCTGTTGACAAGCTGTAATGCTTAAAGCGTTCACGCACTTGGTCAAATAAACGCGGTTTTACAGGCGTGACGTTTTTGTCCATTTGGTTATACTGTGTATTTAATCAGTATAACCAAATATAGCTAATGCTCATCAGCGTTTCAAGAAATATAGAGCAAGCTTGTTATTTTTCTTCCGTCGGTTATTATTGCAAAATGAAAATCAAATCACGTTATGCATATGATTCGTAGAATTGTCCTGTTCATTTTTTCTCTGACTCTCAGCATCCAGCATGCTAACGCATGCTCATGTGTGAAACGTACCGAAGCTCAGCAGTTCAGAGATGCAAAAGCAGTAGTGGTCGGGGTCGTCCGCGAAACACATTACATCGAAGACCAAAAAGTCTTTGGTGGAGGCTATGTTCGTGCGGTCATTGAAGTGCGAGAAACAATCAAAGGAAAAGTAGTGCGTCGTATGGAGGTAAAAGACGAAATTTCTGAAGGGGGCATGTGCTCTTCTTTCTTGAGTGCTGGCATCGAATTCGTACTTTTCGTAAATGAAGAGCAAGAGGTGGGCATGTGCTCTGGTACGCATCCTTTGGCAGCAACAATATACGATAGACCTGAAAAGCTTAAAGAGCTCCGTAACTTAAAATTAAAGGCGGGTCTGTAGTGCATAACCCATCCATCAAGCGGGACTGTGCTTTCAGCGCAGCCCCTTATCTCATACGTTAAGTTTCAATTTCGCCATGGAAGCAGTCGAGCTAATAAGCGAGATCGAACTCGCATTCACCGATGTCGTGCGACCTGCGACTTCTTTGCGGCAATTTCTTCTGACTGATCGCTATGGCATGTCACGAGAAATTACGAACCGAGAATGGGAGCAAGCTGCAAGAGAAAGAGTCGATTCAAACTGGCAAGACATCCCTGACTCTGAAATTCAAGAATGCGACTGTCTTCTGGCACATATGCAGGCAGAAGATTTTCAGTACTACTTGCCCGCGTACATGCGATACGCGGTCAAACATTTCGACAAGCCGCTTTGGGAAACCGATGTAATCGGGAGCGTCGTGTTTTCATTGAGCCCGAGCACAAAAGACCCAGGTGGCTATGCCTATCAAGTTGCTCAGTTTTCGTCACTTAGCAGTAGCCAGAAGTGCGTTATTGTTCAGTTTCTCTATTTCGTTTCCACCAACGCAGACTATTTGCAACGACCTCATGCAACCAAAGCTCTTGAACAATACTGGAGCCACAGTGTTGGTACTTAACATTTCGCTCGGCGCGGACACGCAGCAGCAGGATGCCGCTGCGCGGCAATTGCTGCGTGCCGGGCAGCTTTGACCATCCTCCTATTGATCGTCTTCGGTGCCCTGCTGTTAGTCACCGCGCTCTCAGCAAGCCTTGCTTTCCTGGCTCCTTGGATTGCCATGGCTATATTGCTCTGGCTTGCCTACATCATTGGTCGTGCGATTGACGGTCGTAACTCTTTTCGCTTCGTCAAATACCTGCTTCCTACTGCCATGGTCGGAGTTCCAGCTCTATGGGGCCTCCTCGCGTACAAAGACTTCGAGCGGCTGTGCAACAGCACACCCACCGGTCTCCAGAAGCACGGTGAGCGTCATCCACAGACCGGGTTTCTTATTGACGATACGAACTTGCGAAACTTCGACGCAAGGAAAACGGTCGGAATAGCAGCGTATCTCTATGATCAAGGCAGTTTGACATACTTTGATCAGGTGTCTGTCGGCGGCTTTGGCGTCAGCCAGAGGGCCATCTTTCGCCAGTCGAAGCAAAGCAATAGCAATGTCGCCGAGCCACCGAGCGAATACGCCTTTCGCGTTGCACCGATTGAATCCGTCCCCAATCGCTGGCACGGGCCCCTATTTCAAGTCACTTACTCTGTCGTATCCGCCACAACTAACCAGTCGGTCCAATCGCAGTCGGAACATGTCTTTGGCGGGGGAATCATTGGAAATTACATGCACGCGCTGCTTGGTGAGCGCGGAGACTACAGTGACAAAGACTTCCAATACCTTAGCTGCGGTTACGCTTCCCGAAGACCCGCTGCTTGGCGGCCACGATTTACTTCCAACGTAAACCGTCAAAACTACGTTCGGGCTGATCTAGAGCTATTGAGTTCAATCCTCCCCTGAGTGCTCAGTAACGGGTGCGCCTAACCCTTCGTTCGAGCGGCGCACTCCGGCAGGCCAGCTTTGGCCTTCATTTCATTCTGGTCCAAAGCCGTCCTGCCTCCGCGCGCCGCTCAACTCAAACGTTGAGGCTATATTTTTAGTCCCTCAACGACAAAAAAATCCACAATAAAGTAAACGTCTTAGCCCACGTCGGCAGAAACTTGGTGTTGCTGTAATGAAAAACTAATACGCTACTCAAGCTCAGGGTAAGGGATAACTGGCAACGCTGGCATTGCCTTTTTTATCCTCTGTTTGCAGCCCAAAAAAATACGTTTTCCTTCGACACATTTTTCATCGTATAACTGATGACGTTGCTGACGTCCAGGCTATGTTGTCAGTGACGTAGGGTGCGTCATACGCACCAATGATGGAATAGCGAACGGCTTAGAAAGTGAATATATTCCGTGAAGCGGTGCGCGGCGTAAACGGACGCAAGCTACGCTTGCTGTTGTTTTACCTCACATTTGTCTCATATCTGCCTACTTTATAAGCAAAAAATTCGCTAATTTCCGCTTATTTAAGCCGAATTTATTGCACTTCAGGATTTAAATGTTGTACGATACTCAGTAGGGTATAAGTATATTTATTGTAATCCCCCAATTTAATTCATCACAGGAGCAACACCATGGCAGATACTCCCCCGCTAAAGATCGTTCAAGGCACAGCATTAACCGACCAACAGAAAAAAGATTTGTTGCATAGACTGGCGCGGGTAGAAGGTCAGTTGCGTGGCATCCAAAAGCTGATCGCCAAAGCCGCTGAGCCTGATGATTGTGATGGTATTGCACAACAAATGTCCGCAGCACGCAAAGCTCTGGATCGCTCTTTCGTGACATTGCTGACTAGCTCGATGCTGACACATTCTGAAAAATCTGCGAGTGTAGAAGAAGCTCATGCCCGTGCAAAATATCTGGCTGCATTCCTGGATAAATTCGCCTAAAAATGTTGGCGGACCCTATCGGTCTGCAACAAAAATTAAGCCGCAATTAAGCAGCAAGAAAATAGCAACACAATAGAAAACGCCACGAGGTTTTAATGATCAATTTTAAATTCCCCGTGGCGTTTTTGCGCGCGGGTTTATGCAGCACAACGCTGGCAGCGTTATCCGTAACAAGCGTCTCCGCCCAGGCACAAACAATCAAAGAAGCGCCCTTACGCGCCCATCTGGGTTTTCTGGCAGACGATTTACTGGAAGGTCGCGGCACCGGCCAGCGCGGTGGCGATCTGGCGGTGCGTTATCTGGAAACCCAAGCCGCAGCCATTGGCTTAAAACCCTTATCCGGCAATGCTTATCGCCAATCCGTCCCCTTAGTCGGTGTCACAGCCCAGCCCACTAGCAGCCTGCAGTTTGAGGTTGGTGGCAAGGTCATGAAAACCGAATTTGGCACGCAAGCGGTGTACGGCACGGGTGGCAACCAAAGCAATATCGCTTTTAACGCACCCGTGGTTTTTGTAGGCTACGGCATCCGCTCAGAAGAAGAACGTTGGAACGACTATAAAAACGTCGATGTCAAAGGCAAATTGCTGATCATGATGGTCAACGATCCGCAACCCACCGCCGAGGAACCAAACCGTTTTGGCGGAAAATCGCTCACTTACTACGGCCGCTGGACATATAAATACGAACAAGCTTTGCGCGAAGGTGCCGCAGGCGTTTTGCTGATCCACACCACGCCATCAGCCTCCTATGGCTGGAGCGTGCCGGTGAATAGTTTTAGTCACGAACGCTTCCATCTGGACGGTGCTGGCAATCCGATTGAAGGCTGGCTGCATGACGATACCGCCAGAGCCTTGTTGAGCGCTGCTGGTCAAGATCTGGATGCCTTACGCGCCAAAGCCGAAAGCCGCGATTTCCAACCGGTCTTCATCAACGCAATAGCGCAAGTTGATTTGAAAACCACTGTGCGTAGGGTCGAACAATTCAACGTTGTCGGCATGGTGCCGGGTACCGATCCCAAGCTGAAAGAAGAAGCCGTGATCTATTCGGCTCACTGGGACCATCTGGGCAAGATCGCCGCCTCCGGCACTGAAAAAGCAGATCACATCTGGAACGGTGCAATTGATAACGCCTCGGGCGCCGCCTCACTGATCGCCATGGCACAAGCCGCGGTTGACCATCCGGCCCGTCGTACTTTGATTTTTTTATGGCCTTGCGCTGAAGAGCAATATTTGCTGGGCAGCGCTGCCTATGTCAAAAACCCACTATGGCCGCTGGCGAAAACTAGTGCTGATTTAAATCTGGACAGTATGAACTTTGTCGGCAAAACACTGGATATCGGCGTGGCTGGCAGCGAGCACAGCAGCCTGAACCAAACCGCCGCCGTGGTTGCCAAAAAAATGGGCATGCATCTGGCACCGCAAGTGCCAGATTTATCAGGAAGTTTTTTCCGCGCAGATCACTTCAACTTCGCCCGTGCTGGCATACCGGCATTCAACGTAGGCTCTGCCGTGTTCTCGGGCGACGGACATTTTGAATTTGAAAAAAATGATCAAGTCTCGAATAGCGTCATGCATAACTTCACCAAACACTACCATCAAGAAACTGACCGCTATGACCCAAACTGGGATTTATCCGGCATGGTGCAGCAGGCGCAATTCACACTGAATCTTGGTTATGCGGTGGCAAACGCAACTGGTATGGCGACCTGGAAAACAGGCGATACGTTTGGAAAAGTAAAACGTTAAGCAGCAATAATATAAATACAAACCAGCTGCAGCCCAACCACAACATCAGGCGGCCATATGCCTTGCCTGACGTTGTGGCAAAGATTTAGTTTCTGGCTTCTTCTCCACCGGATTATCCTGCGAATGATTCTGTAGTTTTGCCAGCTTTGCCGCTGATTTATCGCTGACGTTTTTACGATTAGCTTGCCCGGCGTAATCACTACCCAAAATCTCTGTGACCAGAGCGTCGTCCATCTGACGTTCTGTGCGCAACCACTCGCCGACTAAGGCCGCTAAACGTTCCAGCGCAATCCTGTGGGTCGCATCGGTTTTTGCATACAGCCAATCTGATAGCGCCATAAAGTTTTCAAACGGCGTCTCTGCCAGCAGGTGCGGTAGAGTGTGACTAAACCGCCCGGAGTTGGCGACCAGATCCCAGTAACGAGCAAAGCGCACCAGGCGCTGCATGGTAGAAAAATCGATCGTACTATTGGCAAGAATGGTGTAAGGCGGATACGGATCAAACACCATGCTCCACTCTTCGGTATGCCGGATAATCGGCGTACCGCGCAGACGCTTTAAGATGCCAAACTGAATTTCATGCGGCTGCAATGCGTACAACTTATTAAAACCTGCAGCAAAGCTCTCTACCGTTTCGCCCGGCAATCCAGCGATCAGATCAACGTGCAAATGAGCATGTGAGTTCTCACATAACCAGCGAATATTGTCGGCGGCTTTCTGATTGTCTTGTTTGCGGCTGATACGTGCTTGTACTTCGGGGTTAAAACTTTGAATCCCGAGTTCAAACTGCAAAGTGCCTGGCGGGAATTTTTTAATGCCCTCTTTCAGCGCGTCAGGCAAATGATCTGGCACTACTTCAAAATGGGCAAATACGGGATCATCAGGATTGGCCTCCAACTTATCCAGAAAGAATTGCATGATCTTCAGGCTGGTCTTAATGTTGAGGTTGAAAGTACGGTCAACAAATTTAAATAGCCGTGCGCCGCGCGCATGCAGACTTTCCATCTCGGCTAAAAACCGGTCTATCTCAAACGGCCATGCCGTTTTATCTAAAGCAGACAAACAAAACTCACACTTAAACGGACAACCGCGTGAGGCTTCGACATATAAGGTGCGATGTTTGATGTCTTCATCGCTGTACAAATCGTAGGGCAAGCTGATGTCAGCCATCGCTGCTTGCACACCGGCATGGATTTTCATCAGCGGCTTAGGGCCTTGCAAGACTTGGCGACACAGACCAGGGAAGGTAACATCGCCCCAACCGGTGATGACGTAATCCGATAATTTGACGATTTCTTGTTCGGCAGTTTCATACGATACTTCTGGTCCACCCAGGATCACGATCACTTCTGGCGCGACCCGTTTTAATAAGGCGACGACTTTCGTGATTTCTTCAATATTCCAGATGTACACGCCAAACCCGACGATCAGTTTTTCTCCGGCAATCTTGTGCGACAGCAATTTTTCTACGATCTCGGTCGTTTTTGCCCCCGTCACAAATTCTTGCAACTGAGTTTGTGCTTGCAGCGGCCCCATGTTGGCGAGCAGGTAGCGCAAACCCAGAGAAGCGTGGGCATAACGGGCATTGAGGGTAGAAAGCAGAATGGTCATGGGGTGTATAGACGGCAAAAACAGCGAAAATAAAACAACGATAGAGCCGTATTGTACGACGCCACGCAACAAGCTCTATTGGAACAGCGCTAAAACACAAGTAGGGCGAAGTTAAAACGAGCGGAATTACTCTGCCCATCAAGCTATCAGCAGCACCTTACAGTTACTAAAAGTGAGCATCAAGACATCGAAACCAAAACACTTTGGCGCTAGTTTAATGACGTTCATCCTCGCGTTTTTGCGTTTCATCGCATCCCGCTCGCAGTCGACAAATGCATGGCCTACAGTGCATACATCAACAAAGCAAAACGACTTGCAAGTTGAAACGAACTGAACCAAAACTTAACTAGCAAAAAGAGGAAAATCAAATGAAAACATCATTCAAAACACCAGTAATTTTCAGTGCTGCATTGATCGCTGGCGTGTTCGCAGTCGGTGCTGCGTTCCAACCCGTTTCCAGCAACGCTAACGTGAATACACAAGTTGCCCAAGCCCAAATACAAACCGTCACTATCGTCGCAAAACGCATGAGCGCGGATGAAAAACTGGCCTTCGATACACAAGCTAATGGCATCCAGACTGTCGTCATCAGCGCAAAACGTTTAAGCCCAGAACAAAAATTGATCATGGCGCAAGAAGACCAAGCCTTGCAACATGGCGTTGCGATCAAAGCAGTTCGTTTAGCTCAGAACAATGGTTGATTTATGATAGATACTGGTAAGGAGTACAAGCTAAATTACGCTTTTTGTCCAAGTTTTAATTGGACGATTAAAAATACTCCCCTTATTTCTATGCTTCGTATCCAAATCAAAAGCATTTAATTCCACATCGTAGATGCCTTTGACTTGGACATGAGAATGTCCACCAAGTTTAATCCCGCTCAGGCGGGATTAGTCGCCACCGCTGCGTCATATAACTGCACATAATTCAGATTTTCAAAACAACTTGCTGCTTGTGGCGTTAAGCCCAGCAGCATTTTTTCGTCGTTCGACCGTAGTTGCGCATGGTTGACCATAACCCGCATTTTGGCGAGCAGATCAGCGGTATGCAGCAAGTGCCCAAGTGGCGTCCAGACCGGCGCTTTGCTACCACTGGCTTGTTGCTGCAAGGCCTGGATAACCGCTTGCGGAAACTCCCAGCGTTGTGCAATCCGGTAAGACAAGGTGACGGCGACTGAACTAAACGCATGATAAAAACTGGTGGAATATTTAAACTTGGTCTGATCCGCAATCTGGTCAATCAGACGGAACGCGATAATCAAACCCACGTTTTTCATCAAGCCCGTGAGGAAAGCCTGAAACGGGTCAATCGCGCTATCAATACTGCTGGCCAACTGGTGACAAGCGACCGCGCATTTCTCTGATTGTGTCCAGATATGCGGTGCAGCGCGACGTGTGTAATTGCCTGCGTTCAGATTAATAATCGGACGGAACGCGACCTTGGCAATCAACAGGCGCAAACCGTCTTCACCCAAGATCATCACGGCTTTCTCCAGACTGTTAATCCGGTCGGCTGGGTTATACAGTGCGCTGTTGACAGCATTAATTACCTCGCCGACCAGCACTACGTCTTTAACGATATGACGCGACAACTCACCTGCAGATACGGTTTTATTGCGCAAACTACCCAACAATTGTGGAATCACGGTCGGCACACGTGGCACGACCACGGCGTCGGTCAAATCCGAGGCGAGCAAAGCATAAAGCGCTTGCAACACTTTTTGCTCGGTTTCCATACTGATGCCTTCGCCGGGATGCCCCATCAACCAGTCAAAATACAAAGCATCAACCGGAATTTGTGGTCGCCATGCGGTAAAAGTGGGTGGCAACGGTGGCGCTTCTGACGGCTGCGATGTTTGCTCGATTTTCACCATGGATACATCCACTGTTGTAGCTGTAACAGGTGTAATAGTGCTGAGCGGCGTTGCTGCTGTTGCCGAGGTTTCAGGTAGGATAATAGGGGTAGTGGCTTTTGGTATTGCCGCGGTTGCGGTTGCTTGCTCAGGAGGTGCGGGTCGCTTGATTGCTGCTTGAATTGGCTTTTCATTCGTGCTAAATAGCCGCTTCAGAAAGCTGGAGAGAGGATTCTGCACAATGTCCCTTTCGGTGTCGTTATCTGTATCGTTATTCTTAGCAATCTTGGTCTTGAAAACCTGCACAATATGGTCAAACACAGTGTAGCCTTATTACCGCCAGCACCCGATACCGGACAAAGTAAAAATGTAAGAAAGCGTCAATTCATCAAGAAAATGTAGTTTTTTGAAAGGACATCGTATGAACGCTTTATTCAGAACCCGCACTATCGCTCAATGGCTGCTCGTCGTCATGGTGGGCAGCATTGCTAGCCTGCTGTGCCAAACCAGCTCGGCAGGTACGCTGCGGGATAAATTGATCGAGCGGCGCACGCAGCAGTCTGAGATGGAGCAGGACGATAGCAGCGCGCTTAGCCAAAATGGTTTACCCAAAGGCACCCGCATCATCAAAGATGTCGCCTACGGCAGCGACGCCAAGCAAAAGTTTGATGTCTATATCCCCGCAACCACGCCAGACAACGCCAGCAATCCCAGCAGCCACGACAACAAAGCCATGCCCGTGATCTTTATGGTACACGGCGGTGCCTGGGCTAATGGTGGCAAGGCGATGGGGCGCGTGGTCGAAAACAAAGCGGCGCGCTGGCTGCCTAAAGGTTTTATTTTTATCTCCACCGATTACCGCATGCTGCCAACCTTGCAAGCGCGTGAGCAGGCGGAAGACGTTGCCTTGGCGCTGGCAGTTGCGCAATCCAAAGCCAAAGAATGGGGCGGCGATCCCAGCCAGTTTATCGTCATGGGACATTCTGCCGGCGCGCATTTAGTTGCTTTGCTTGCGGCCTCGCCCGACGTGACATTGCAGTTTGGCGTGCGTCCCTGGCTGGGAACCATTGCCTTAGACAGCGCAGCCTACGATCTAAGCGCAATCATGTCCACCAAACACTATGGCTTTTACGATAAAGCCTTCGGCAAAGATCCCGGCTACTGGCGCGCCAGTTCACCATTGCATAAATTAGAAGTACCAGGCGTACCGTTTTTGGCCGTGTGCTCTAGCAAGCGACCTGACCGCCCTTGCGATCAAGCCAGCAGCTTTGTGCAAAAAGCCAATGGCATGGGGATGCGGGCGAGTTTATTACCGCAAGCAAAAAGTCACGGCGAGATTAATTTCCAGCTAGGTTTAGATGGCGACTACACCACTGCAGTCGAAAAATTTATGGCGTCTTTATCACCCGTGGTGCAAGCGCATTTGCGTGGGGCAGAATAGCTTGATTGGCGATTGAACTTACTCTGTTGGCTAGTTTGTCAGCAGCCAGATTTGCTAAGCTTGGAACGGCGAGCCTGAACCGGATAATGCACGCCGCCCATCAAATCCAGCTTAGCCGCCTTACATGCCTGATCGTGATTCAGGCTGCGGTCTAGTGTCCTCAACAAACTCGCCTTCTCATCATCTTGTGCCAGATGCCAGAACATCGCACCTGCCAAACCTTGCTGCTTGATGTAGGCAGTTTTGTAGGACAAGGATTGCTCGTCGTCATAGCTGACAAAAATATGCTGTTCTGGTTGCCATAACCAAGGCACTTTGGTCTGGTCACTGAAGTAGCGGACATAGCCAAAATGCCCGGCAAGCATGGTTTGAATCTCCGCATAACTTGCCATGCGTGGTTCTTTGCGCTGGGTGCAGGTATCGCAACCGGTCAGCAGAGCAGGATCACCCTGATATATTTCTGCCGACTCTGTCACAAAGGCTTGATATAAGCCGTGATTTTTTGGTTCCACATTAAAAAATGCACGCCCATAAAATGGCACACCCAACACAATTTTATTTGCCGGGATGCCTGCTTGCAGATACAACTGGACAGCAGCATCTACGGTATTGGCAAGCGGTGATGGAAATCGCTCTTCCATTTTTTCAGACGATAATTCCGGTGCTAATTTCTGTTCACGCAGTGGATTAACCATCATCGGCTCGGCTGCATCACCAAACAAATGTGCATTATGATTAGTCTGTTTTTGCCAGACGCCGTTCAAATCATAGGTCATTAGATTGATGTAATCGAGCTGCGCCACAATGGCCGGTAGTTGCACGTAGTAGCGCGTCAAATTACCTGCATCGCCAGCACCGGCAATAGTGAGTTGCGCTTTTTTTTGCCCACGGGTTTTATTCTCTAGTGTTAGTTGATCACGGATTTCTGCGAGCAAAGCGACGAAATTTTCAGCGTCTTGCTGCCGAGGATATTCCCAGTCAATATCAATACCATCAAAGTCATAGCGCTTCATTAAGGCGATACAAGAACGGGCTAGTTGTTGCCGATGTTTCGCAGTGGCAGCTGCATCACGATAGCGCCCGACGGTCGGACTGCTGTCATTGCTATACGCCCACCCGCCTAAAGAAAATAAGACGCGCAAATTGTGATTGCGACGCTTTAATGCCATCAGTTCAGCAAACACCTGAGCCGCTTTATCTCGGTCTATACCCTCCCCCAGATCACATTCGCCTGCCGGATTAATATTCATGAAAGAGAAATTAATATGCGTCAGCATCGCCGCTTTTTGTGCTGTGATGCGCGACACCGGGAATTCCGCCGCCTCAGGGTAATGGTTGATTTCTTTATTTTCCAGGAAATAATAACCAATCACCACATGTTTGCCGGAGGACGCAAAAGCGAGATTTTGACTAAAGAATAGGCTAAAGAATGCGCTAAGTACTAGAGCAAAGAATCGAAATAGCATCATGGCGTTTAATAACATTGAGTGTGAGGCAAACTAGAAAGTATCGACAGAGAATGCGGCGATTGGGTACGACGGTCAACAGATTTTTAGTCCCGAGCATGAGCGTCAATACCACTAAACCAGCGAGCTACGGATCTTTATCTGTAAAGACCATACCAGTCCCTTTAATCGGAGCGCTGGTATGGGAAATTCAGAGCAGTCTGCTTTTATCTATATACTCGCAATTTTGAAACACCCCCAGGAAACACCATGGACATGCAAGCAATAGAAAACCGTCTGGAAGACTTAGAAATCAAAATATCGCGTCAGGAAGATGTGGTCGATACGCTGAATCAACTGGTGTATCAGCAGCAAAAAAAGATTTCAGAACTGGAAGGCTTTTGCAATGCGTTGGTAGGACGCATCAAAGAAATGGCGGCTAACGCCAGTGAACAACGCATTGTTGATGAACGCCCACCGCATTATTAATGTAAAAATATAGTTCGAGAAGGTTTATAAAAATCCTCAATACGATAGTCCAATCATTCTGCGGCTTCCAGGCCAAAAATACCCTGGAAGCCGCATTATGATTGGACATTCTTTTTAAAAATTTAAAAAATCTCTTTTAAAAAACTGGCTTTTAAAAGCCAAATAAATGCGCTAAATGTCATAAATGCGCAAGCCAGTCACTGTAACGCTTATGCCTTGCTTAACTTGACG
This sequence comes from Undibacterium sp. GrIS 1.8, assembly GCF_040544445.1. Taxonomy (NCBI): domain Bacteria; kingdom Pseudomonadati; phylum Pseudomonadota; class Betaproteobacteria; order Burkholderiales; family Oxalobacteraceae; genus Undibacterium; species Undibacterium sp. GrIS 1.8. The sequence continues at coordinate 144,713 of NZ_JBEONQ010000001.1, forward strand.
CTAGTCGCATCGGCAGTCAGATACCCTACTGCTGCGCCAAAACGATCTTTGTAATTTGCGCGTACCAACGGGTCTAATGTCGCTTGTACTTTGGCGTGCAAAGAATTGCTCCAATCGCCTGCGTGCTGGAAGTTGCTCATGATGTAGGTCCATCCGTTGAGGTCATCTACAACATGCAGACCCGTGGCTTCTGCGCCTGCTGGCATAGACATAATCCGGGATAACACTTTAGTGTCTACGTTATAGGCCCACAAGAAATTATTCACATGGTAGCCACTGTCTTCTCCGATAAATAGCGTGCGCATTTTTTCAGAGAATTTCAGATTATCGGGATTACCGACTTTGTCTGGATTGGCCAGATTGCCCAAGGCGTCAGCCGGGATATCTTCGCCGACCAGCAAGGCCTTGGTTTGGTATGGCACCCATTCACTCTTGATTGCGATACCACTAGTATCGGACTGGCCGCCGGTCATACTGTGCGCCATGATGCCGCCTGCAAATACTGCTTTATCTATGGAGATCCCGCTTTGTGCGTTCCAGCCGTTTGCGCTGTTTTTCACCATAGAATCCACCATGTTTTGTAAGGCGGAGTATGCTACTTTGTCTTTAATATTGACGGTCGTACCTTCCATTTTTGTGAAGCCCATGCTGCCACCTGCAAGGTAGGCGTAGCGATGAGTTTCTAAGAAGGCGGCTGCTTTTTCCATGCCCGGTTTTACTTTTACCCAGTTGGCTTTACCGCCAGTAAAAATCTTCGTAAAACTGGTATCGGCAGGGTCTGTTTTAGATACGCTCATGATGTCGGATGGCTTGAGTGTATTTGCCATCGCTTCAATCTCTGCACTGGTGGCGCTGCCGAGTTTGATCCAGCTTAATTTTGCACCGGCAGCGGCTGGATCGATAGAAAAATCAGCGCCCACTTTGGCAACATACAAAGTGCCCGAGGATAAGTCTTTTTCATTGTCAGCGACAAACATGAAGAGGCCGCTATTCGTCGCATCATCGCCCATTAAAACAGTACGATTGTCTGGCATGACTTGCACTAATTCGTGCGAGATACGTCCCATGCAGTAATGCTTTTTGATCGTGCCAGTGCCATCAGGATTGACGGTGACTTCTGGCAAGTGGCCGTAGTTATATGGATTGGCTTTGGTTTCATCGCCATACAGATTTTTGCTATACGCTTTTAGCTGGTTATCGGTCGAAGAGAACTGCGCGTCTGGTTCGTATTCTTCGCTGGATAAATGTGTTCCCCATGGTGACAAACTCGCGCCACAGGTAATCCACAATCCATTGACTTTAGAGGTGTCAACATTATGGTATTTGACCAGACTCAACTTACCGGTTGCCTGATCTTGATCTAGCGTTAAGACTGCAATCGGGGAAGGCAATAAACCATAGGCGCTGACGCCAGCCTGATCACGCGTGGTGTATTCAAACTGAACAACCGCAAACACCGCTTTACCTTTAATACCGGTGACGGTTGGATTGGCAACTGACAACAGCGACGTTCCGTCCGGCGAGTCTGAGAAGAATTGGCGCTCTTTGCCTGCGACGGATTTATCGGTAATCGGCTTGTTATTAATATCGTAGTAACCACCAGCTAAAATCGTCCCACCTTTGCCATCAGGCACCGAGTCGCCAGTGATAAAAAACGATTGATAAGCGAGCTTGTAATTTTGTACGCTGTTGTCACTCAAGGTCACGCTTAAACTAGAGCTGACAGTGGTTGCTGCCATAGCCGCCGGGTTAGATAAAGTGGGGGCTGACATAGCGTTAAATGTCGCAGAGACATAACTTACCGCAGGTGTTGCTGGTGAGGCTACAGCGGTCGCTTCGGAGCCGCCACAGCCAGCGAGTAAAGATGCGGAGGACATTGCGCCTAAAGGTAATAAAGGCGCGCCGAGAATAAATTTAAGCGCTTTACGACGACCGGTTTGAAGTTGATCTGACATGATTTTATTTCCAAGGTTATTTGACTATCTGACTAGGTGGCTATGGTTAGCTATCGCTATAAATGACACCAAAAATGATCAGCCCGACTTCTTTTGAGTCTTATGTGCCAGGCTGAAGGTCGAGTATAAAAACCCAATGTGACCGCTTAATGAATGGACGATAGAAGCGGCATGCAGCTTGTATGTGCGCTAGTTGCGTTAAACCCGGATTTTCCATTGGAACAGCGACAAGTTCGCCAAAGGTGCAATTGTTGCTGTAGCGCTCGCACTTAAATCGCGGTGGTGCTATCCCTCTGAAGAGCGCATACCGTCTGAGTTTCTGCGAAGTGGTAGCGCTCTAATGGAAAATCTGGGTTTATAGACAGAAGTGATGATCGACCAAGGTATCAGAAAGAAAATCCAGACGAAAAAAAAGGAACCCGACGGGTTCCTTCAAAGCTTACTTCTCTCCTCTAGCTAGTGACTAGCTCAAAGTCAAGCTTAGTTGGCTGGCGCGTAGTTCAACGGCACCCATGCGTAGGCTTTGCCTTCAGTACGGACATAGCCCATACCCGGGAAAGATAAGTGTGCCGCAGCGACCATGTAGCCTTGTTTTGCTGCATCGGCATAGGCCTTTTTGCGTTCTGCGGCGGCGGATTTGCTGTCAGAATCAAAACCTATCGTCACTGCCGGGCTGTCAAACTGGACTGCTGCTACGTGCATCAGATCGCCCCACAACATTAGTTTTTGTCCTTTGCTTTCTACCAGATAAGTAGTGTGGCCTGCGGTATGTCCATAGCTGGCAATGGCTTTGATGCCAGGTGCCAGATCGGTATTGCCGTCAAATGATTTGAACTTGTCGGCTTTGATATAAGGGTTTAGGGATGCCATCGCACCTTGGAAAAAGCCTTTGGAGTCAGCCGGTGCTTTGTCCAGATTGGCCTGGCTTAACCAAAAGTCAGCATCATGTTTGTCTGCACGGACAACTGCGTTAGGGAAGGCAAGTTTATCACCGTTCATTAAGCCGCCGACGTGATCTGGATGCATGTGTGTGATGTAGATTTCATCGACTTGTTCAGGCAGATAACCGGATGCTTTCAGGTTATTTGCCAGCTTGCCCAGGGTTGGGCCAAACAGACCAGCCGCGCCGGTGTCGATCAAAATTAATTTGCTGCCAGTGTTGATCAGGTAGCCGTTGACCGAGGTGTCCAGCGGGCTATGCTGATGTACTTTGGCCAGCGCTTTGTTGGTTTTGTCAGCGGTGGTATTAGTCAATAATTTATCCACTGGCAAGGCAACGGTGCCATCTGATAAGGCAGTCACTTCAAAATCACCTAGCATAACGCGGTAGTAACCAGGAGCAGAAGTTTTAACCATAGGGGCAGCTGCGTTGGCAGTGCTTGTTGCTACTAAAGTGAATGCGGCTGTAGCAGTCATCAGCGCCAAAGTACTGGCGCGCAAAATACGGGCAGTAGTCACGTTTTTATCTCCGAAGATGCGCAAAATAGCGTGGCTGCATTATGCCGAACTTTTTAGAATTCTGCTTTTGACGGCAATGTTTGGAAGAATTAGCAGAGTGAGCGGGGAGCAAACCAAATCGCACCAGACTGAGCCAGTGCTCAAAGACAAAGAGATGCTGGCTAAGTCAGGAGTGATGCTGTCAGCGCCTTAACGTCGTTATCAGATTCTTCCATGATCTGACGTACGGTGTCTGCCCCGACTGCAAAGTCAATTTCTGATGCGTCTTGCCTTATGGTTGCGGTGGATCGTGCGTCTAAGGGCGATGGCGTGGCTGCCAAGTCATTGGCGAGCAATAAAGTATCACCCAAGGTCTCTGGCGGCATGACGCGGATGCCAGTCCAGACCGCTTCTACAGCGGCAACAATGCGTTTGGGGACCATTAATTTCTTCAGGACGGCGCGACCGATGATCACTTCTGGCGCTTCATCTAGTTCGGCAAAAGCTACATCATTATTCGCTTCCAGATCAATGGAATCGTCTTCGCCCGATGGATGTCCATAACCATCCATCAGCGCCGGGAACTCTTCTGCACGCGACAACAAATAAAAACCACTGACCTCATGCACAATGCCGGCAAACATCGCCGTCTCGGGATCGGTATGGCTGACCCGGCTTGCGAGCAAATGCGCCAGTGCGGCGACATGAGCGGAATGCTCCCACAACTGTAAGGCGTGCTGGCGTAGTAAAGGATGATTGATTTCAGAACCGAGTTGGCGCACCAGCACGGAGGCAATGACCGAGCGCAGAGTATCAAAGCCTAGTATGGTGACAGCCATGCGCACGCTGGACACGCCGCCGCCAAAACGTGAATACGCGACTGAATTGGCAATGGCGACTACCCGCGCCGATAACAGCGGCTCTGTCACGATTAATTTTGCGGCGACCTCCAGATCACAGTCTGGCTGATCTAGTAATTGCTGTATTTTCAGTGACGCATTGACGTTGGTTGGGAATACCAGTTCGCCTTGGCTCGCTTGTGCGGCAATGATGCTAAGTGCCTCGGATTTTTTCATGCAATCTACCTTTGCATTTAATTCGCTGATGGAATTTACTTGTGCTGGCTCACGATGACTTGTGCTGACTTGCACTGACTTGCGCTGATTTTTTAAGTCATGTCTAATTTTATCGGAATCAAGTCACTGGGAAGCTTAATATACTCCCCTTTATTTTTTTCATAAATCCTTTATTGTCCAATGATTATATGGACAATAAATATATACTCATTGGGAGTATAAAATATGCCGCATATTGATAACAAAATAAAGCTACGCAAAATACCTGAAAAATGTACCAGATTGCGCTAAATTTTAGCGCTCGTCATTCAATTTTAATACCTTAATAAACTTGCTAGTGACGTTATTCATTATGGAATGCTCTGCATCGCGTGAGGCCGCTGGCGATGCCGAGACTGGTGTTTTTCGTTGCGGCATGATCCCTTGTTCCAGCTTGAAGGCGGAGACAGTTTTTGCCAGCGTTGCGGCTTGATCTTCCATGCTTTCGGCAGCAGCAGCGGCTTGTTCTACCAAGGCGGCATTTTGCTGTGTCATCTCGTCCATCTGTGTGATGGCGCGGTTGACTTCTTCAATCCCGGAGCTTTGCTCCTGCCCGGCGGCAGTGATTTCCGCCATGATGTCGGCGACCTGTTTGACCGATTTGACGATGTCGTCCATGGTCTTGCCCGCAGCATCGACCAGCTTACCACCGGCATTGACTTTTTCTACCGAATCACCGATCAGCGTTTTGATCTCTTTTGCCGCACCGGCGCTGCGCTGCGCCAGGTTGCGTACTTCGGATGCGACCACTGCAAAACCACGTCCTTGTTCACCGGCGCGGGCGGCTTCAACTGCGGCATTCAACGCTAAAATATTGGTCTGGAAAGCGATACCGTCGATGACGCCGATGATGTCCACAATCTTGCGTGAGCTTTCTTTAATCGAGGTCATGGTGTCGACCACCTGACCAACTTCTTTACCGCCCTTGACCGCAAAATTAGAGGCAGACACGACCAGCGTATTTGCTTGTCGCGCATTGTCGGCATTGTGTCTGACGGTGGCAGTGATTTCTTCCATCGAGCTGGCGGTTTCTTCCAATGCGCCTGCCTGAGTTTCGGTACGTGAAGACAAATCAGCGTTACCGCTAGAGATTTCTGCCGAAGCAATGGCGATCGCATCGGTGCCGGTACGGACTTCGCTGACGATGCGGTGCAAGCTGTCGTTCATCTCTTTTAAGGCATTGAGTAATTCACTGATTTCATCTGAGCCGGAAGTCTCTTGATGGTACGAGAGTTCACCAGCCGCAACTCGTTTAGCGATCACCAGTGCGTCTTGTAGCGGTATCGTGATGCTGCGTCTGAGGACGATAGAAAACGCGGCGCCAATCAATAACATCACGCCGCCAATACCAAACAGCAGGGTGGACAGACGCTTGCCTTTGCTCTCGGTTTCGCCAGAGAGTTCTTGCGCCACTTTATTTTGCAGATCAACCAGTTTATTGATTTCTACCAGCGCTTGTTGTTGCAAGGGATCGATTTTGCTGGCGATGACTTTGACCGCTTCTTCACTATTGAAGTTGAGAATCATCTTGTAAGCCTCTTTGTAAGGCTCATCCGTTTGTTGATCAAGCTGATTAATACTTTCGATGATCTTTTTTTCGCTATCGCTTAAACCAACCGCCACCAATTTGTCGCGCGCTTCGATAAAGCGGGCACGCTGGACTTTGACGATGGCTTTTTGTTTATCGATTTCGGCGATGTCGGTTTGCAGACCAATGTTGCGCAGGGCCAGGCCGCCTTCTAACAAACCACTTTTCATGGCGGCGGCTAAAGCGGTTTTATTATTGGAATATTCGACTCCGGCGATCATCTGATGTCGATTGCTGGCACTAAAAATACTGTCGGTAATCAACAACAAAATCAGCATCGCCAAGATCACACCAAAGCCGATACTGAGACGGGTTCCTATGCGCAGGTTGCGTAGATTCATCGTGATTCCCCATGATAAGAATGTGACGTCATCGCAGACGGTGCGATGCTTTTGAAGCAAATTCGAGACAGTAATCTATGAGCAGACCTGTTAGCAGACAGCCTAAAAAAGAGATCGCCCATAACGACAGATAGCAATAGCACAGAACTACCGTAACAGAGTTTTACATGAAGAAAATTTTGAATCAGATAAATAGTTTCGAACAAGCTATGGCAATCAAATCACTTAAGCTTATTCTTTCATTAAGAGATTTTTGTCGGTTGCCACAACGTCGATATCTGTTAATCATATTACGTCAAAAATTGCTGCATTGCACTTTGATACTTTGAGGTGTGGTAAGCACCACAAATTTGCTCATTTTCTAACGCTTAAATCTCAACTAAACCAGTCACAGTGGACGCCTTTATAATAGTAAAGCCAAAATAACAAAGTCGAAATAACAAAGTTAAGCGCCTTCAATCTGGATTTAATTCGGATTTAATCCGCGTTCAATCCGAGTTCAATCCTCATTGCCGGCTTGGAGACTCACGTTTGCTTAATTGCATCTGCTCATTGCGTTACCTAACCTTGATCTTATTACTGCATCGATATGAATAGCATACCAAGCACAACATCAGCCACACCACGTACATCAGCTAGCAGCTTAACCGCGGACAGTCTGAACCAATTTGGCAGTCAATTTTTGCCAGGGCATTTAGGTATCCGCATCACAGCATTAGAAGGTAAAACCGTACGTGCTGAATTGACTGTCATTCCGTCGCTGATGGCACCCAACGGGTTTTTACATGCGGGCAGCGTAGTCACCCTGGCAGACACCGCTTGCGGCTACGGCTGCATCAATAACTTGCCAGCCGGTGCCAGTAGCTTTACCACGATAGAACTTAAATCCAACCACCTCGGCACGGCACGCGATGGTATTGTGGAAGTCGTCGCCACCGCCGTCCATGTCGGGCGCACGACCCAAGTCTGGGACGCGACTGTCAGCCATCAGGGCAAAACCATCGCACTGTTCCGTTGTACACAAATGGTGTTATTTCCTAAGGAAGCAAAATGAGCGATGTCATTAACCCGGTCTTACAACAATGGCTGGAAAAAGAAGTTGAAGTCCGCGCCAGACTGCAGACAACCGGAGTTGTGCCGCTGGAGCAGATGAAGCAATTCAGCGGATTAGAGTTTTTGCAAGGCATCCTCAACGGCGAGTTGCCACGACCACATATCGGCGAGACTATGGATTTTTTTCCGGTCGAAGGCGAAGCAGGACGTATCGTGTTCCAGGGCACGCCTGGCCGTCAGCATTACAATCCGCTGGGCAGTGTGCATGGCGGCTACTTCTGTACCCTGCTTGATTCTGCCGTTGGCTGCGCAGTGCAATCGATGCTACCCAAAGGGATAGGCTATACCACGCTAGAAATCAAAGTCAATCTGATCCGCGCACTGACCGATAAAACCGGACCGGTACGCGCTGAGGGTAAGGTCATCCAGGTCGGACGACAAGTCGGTACTGCCGAAGGCCGTATCGTAGATTCTTTAGGCAAGGTGTATGCACATGCAACGACGACTTGTTTGATTTTTCCTTTGCCTTGATTAGCTCATGAACGGCACCAATACTTCTGCTATAAACATTGTCAAACAGTTCTGGCAACTGATGGCGACTAATAATTTTCACTCTGTGACAGCAATCCTGTCCGATGATTTTTTGCTGGAGTGGCCACAATCCAATGAACGCATTCGCGGAGGAAATAACTTCGCTTTGATGAATGTCGAATACCCAGCCAACGGGCTCTGGACATTCACCATCAACCGTCTGATTGGTAGCGTATCGGAGGCCGTATCAGACGTCAGTATTACGGCTGGCGTGCAATGTATGCGAGCCGTTTCGTTCTTCACCGTGACAAACGGGAAAATTAGCCGGATCGTGGAATATTGGCCAGAGGCTTATCCGGCGCCTGCTAACCGGCAGCATTTGGTAGAGCCGATTAATTAACTAAGAATTCTGCAGCGGCCAGCCAAAACCTGCCGCACGGCGCAAGTAAGATTTGACAATCAGGCGATGGAAAGGGGCAATCAATCTGAGATAAGTTCGCCCCAGATGGTTGTGACAATGAACCACAGTTGAGATCGTTAAATAGCGCACTGGCTCGGGATGATTTGGCTGAGATTGCAACATCACAGACAATCTAAAATCTAAGTGCTTGTCGTTTTCTCCCAGCACAATTTCATTGCTACTATTTTCATAGATTTTGAAGATATAAATCCGCCTGACATCTTTGTCAGATGACTCTACAAGCTGCTGAGAAGTTTTGATGCCAAAGCCAGCGACCAATACATCACGTAAGCGCATCAATTGATGTGCCCATGGCGCTTGTTGCGATAGGATAAAGCGTGCCAGCACTTCTGGATCGTCGCTGGCATCTGGCGGTAGTCGTACCGAGTACGCGTCTGCCAGATCCGGCTGATCGTACAGGTGGGTGATGCGCGATTGCTCGGGCAAGGGACTGACAACAACCTGCTGGTAGGCATATTGCATGATGAACTCCCGTATGAGAAAACCTGAAATAAATAATCCGTATTGCGGCAATATAGGATTTATGAGGAGCGACTAAGCGCTTCGACAGTATCGACTTTCTGGGTCAGCATTTAGCCAAGGATTGCTGGTATCTACCACCGCTCCGATTTTGTACAGCATGTGCATCATGCCCATGTAAGCACGATCAAAATAGGGCATATCTTCATGGTAGCCTAAGGCTAATTTCACCAAGGTTTTGCCATGGTCAGTATGGGGTGCGGGGTATGGTGTTTTGTTTTTGAAATCAAACTGCTGCACTGTGAAAGGCTCTAGTTGCCAGTCAATCAAAGCTGCAGCAGCAGGTAATAGCTGTGTTTCGCAATCATGCAAACTCAAATCAGGTCGGATTAAGCCCAGCTCGATATATGCCTGGTGTACGGCAGCAAAAGAGGCTGCCGAGTTTGGATTTGTATTTGTGTTTGTGTTTGTGTCTAAGCTTGAGCCTGAAAATGAGTTAGAAACTACACCCGAAACTGCACCTGAAACTGCACCCGCGTCCAGCAGCCCTCGCCATGCTTTAGCCATCGATGTACAAAACCCGGTTGAGATTGATTTGGTACAGCCAAAATCAATGACGCCTAACTGACCATCTGCCATAAACAAAAAATTACCGGGATGGGGATCAGCATGCAAGCGACCTAAATCACAAACGCTATGCCAGAACCAGTCGAACAATAATTGACCATAGTGATCGCGCTGAGCCTGACCAGGATTAGTGGCCAGCCACTGGTCAAGATGCAGACCGTCCAGCTTTTGCATGCTCAAAACCCGCTGGCTAGAGTGGCTTGCCACGACAGCCGGGATCACAATCCCGGGCAAACGGACATGCTCACCAAACCAGCGCAATTGTGCCGCCTCGTGTTCATAATCAAGTTCTTCGCCGAGCTTTTTTTCCAGCTCGCTCATGATGCTATCTAACAGTTCTTTACGAGGGACCAGATCAGAACCAAATGCCATCGTGTGCAACAGACCACTTAGCATGCGGATGTCGCTGCTGACTGAGGCAGCGATGCCCGGATATTGGACCTTCACCGCCAGCGCCTGACCATCTGCCAAGCTGGCATGATGCACTTGTCCCAAACTCGCAGCAGCAAACGATACCGGATCGAAGTGCGCAAACAGGTGTTCGGGCGCTTGCCCAAATTCGCGGGTAAACACTTTATGCACCAAAGCGCGGTTGAGCGGCGTCACCTGGTAACAGCCTTTTGCCAGTTCGCGTCGTATACCTTCTGGCAAAAAGTTGGCTTCCATACTCAACAACTGCGAGATTTTTAAAGCAGTACCTTTCAACTGATTTAAGGCTTTAAATAAAATCCGCCCTAACTCGGCTTCATGCCGATCTTTTGCCGCTGCTTGCTGTTGTTCATCGCGGGTCAGCTGGCGTGCTCTATGCCCGACATGGTTGAGGCCGGCATGCGCTAAGGCTAAACCACTGATGGCGCTGCGACTGAGCTTACTGGTTGGTGGTGTGTTATTCATCACGCACCAAGACCACGTTTAGCCAGCTTCAACATGTCTAGCAAACCTGAGCCGTTTTGCATCAGGCGTGATAACTGATTGCGGATTAAAAATCCCGCCAGTTCTGACAGCTTATTGACGACACCACTCTTTAAGGCCAGCACCAACACCGCCAAGGTCAGATCGACTAACTGCGTGGTGTCAGAAAATTCTTCGGATTCGTCCTTCAGCCAATAGGCAATCACCGCGAATAAATAATCGGCAAATAGACCACCCAATAAATTTTTAAAATCACAGGCGGCAATCTCACCGCTTTGCTCCGCCGCGTCGATAAACTTGACCACTTGTTCTCGCAATGCCTGCTGCCCGGGCATGTTGTCGCGCATCATCAATAGCGGCGATTTGCCAACGATGGTGCGCGTGATTTCAACAAACTCTCGGTCTGCCAGCAACAACTCCAGCAAGGCATCGACCAATCTCTGCAAACGTTCTTGCAGACCAAACTGCTCTAGGCCGGGCGTTTCTAGCGTCAGTTCCAAGACTATTTCTATGCATAACTCGTAATACGCCAGCAGCAGTTTCTCTTTGCTTGGAAAATATTTATAAATCGTCGCATCACCAATCCCAGCCGCGCGCGCGATCTGCTTCATGGTCGTCGCCTCGTAGCCATGCTCGGTAATCATATCGACCGCAGTCCGTATGACATGGCGACGGGTTTGCTCTTGCTGGGACTTAGATGTTTTCATTTTGGAGATTAACTATCGTTAAATTCAATTATTGATGCACTCAATGTATATTAAGTATTTTAAAAGTGCAAGAAAATGATGCTTTAAAGAGAGTTTGTATGCATAAATGCCAGGAAAAGAGAATTACCCCAAGACATTTAAACGCGTAAAAGAATCATCCATGATGTTTGTGATTACATAAAAATCCCAGTATTTTTAATATACTCCCCACCATTTTTGTAAAATATGGCCTATTGTCCAAGTTTTACATGGACAATTAAATATACCCAATAGGAGTATATTTAATTTGCAAGCCAGGCTTGCCAAATAATAATGCGAAAAAGTGCGTAGCTTTGCTAGCGGCATCTGGCAATCCTCAAATCCGACACAACAATCCCATCTTATTCAGCGTCTTTCCACTAAAATGCGGCTATGCCCAGTCCACAACTTAAACCGCTCAGCTTTGCCCTCCGCGCCAATTTGTACACGCACTTAGCCGCGATGGAAAAAGCCGGTCTGCCTGCCGATAAAGCGTATAGCTTGCTGGAATTGCCGGCACCGGCACAAAGCCGGGTCGTCGCGATGCGCAAACTGCTGGCGCGCGGCAAAGACATTCCGGCAGCCGGACAACAGTCAGGCTTATTCAGCGATCTGGAGGTGCATTTGCTCCGCGCCGCTACGAGCGCGGGCAGCCCGGCAACAATGTACCGGCGGCTGGCCGATACTTACACCGAAAAAGATCGTCTTAGCAAAGCGGTTAAATCACGCTTAAAACTGCCGCTGATGATTTTGGGTTTATCGTTATTGGTACAACCCCTACCCGCCTTAGTGGCAGGTACGCTGACAGCGAGTGGCTACATCTGGAGCGTAGTGCGACCATTTTTGGCAATCGGCATAGGCGCTGTGTGTTTTAAAAAATTCCACCACTGGCTGGAAACCGCATCAGCATCGCCGCTACGTGAAGGTATAGAAAAAATGCTGACCAAAATCCCCTTATTTGGCGCGATGCATGTGCGACGCAATGCCAGAGATTTTTTTGAAAGCCTAGGCTTGATGCTAGAAGCAGGTCTGCCGATGTTTGAGGCATTGCCTAAAGCCTTTAAGACCATCAGCAATCAAATGATACGGGCAGACTTTGCCAGGATTCTTGCCAGCATGCAGCAAGGCGCTACCCTCGCCTATGCGCTGGAAAATTGTATTTATATCGGCAATCCGCAAGTGATTAGTCTGGCCCAGACTGGCGAAGCCAGCGGTACTTTGCCAGAAATGCTGTTACGCCACGCCGCGATGGAGACGGCGTCTTTGTCACATTTCCAGCAACAGGCCGCCGATTGGGCGCCACGGATTGTGTACGGCGCAATCATGCTGTGGATGGCGTATAGCATTTTGCAAAGCAAAGTGTTTATGCCCAACGTACCCAAAGACCTAGCATAAACTTGGGCTGAACTTAGCATCAGCTTGTCCCGCAGCAAGCCTATTTTTGGAGGGCAACGCGTCAAGTCAGCTACATCATCGTACTTATTTATATTGAAGGCTTATGTCCAGATCCATCCTCATTGTTGAAGACGAAAAAGCGATTGCTGACAATGTAGCCTATGCGCTCGCCACCGATGGTTTTACGCCACACCACGTCACTTTGGGGCAAAGTGCGTTGGATTTATTATCCTCGCCAAATTCACCCGCACCCGCTTTGATCGTGCTGGATATCGGCTTGCCCGATATGAGCGGCTTCGATGTCTGCCGCCGCTTGCGCCAGTTTTCAAACCAGTCGTCCAACATACCGGTGATTTTTTTAACCGCGCGCAGTGATGAAATTGACCGCATAGTCGGGCTAGAAATGGGCGCAGATGATTACGTCACAAAACCATTTTCACCAAGAGAGCTGGTAGCCCGCATCCGTGCCGTGTTGCGCCGTCTGGAAGCGGGTCATACACAAATCCTAAGAGAGAGCGGCACACAGACCCATACCGACCGTTTTCAAGTACGACCAGCAGAAGGGCGGATTATGTATCTCGGTCAAAGTCTTGCTCTCACTCGCTATGAATACCTGCTGTTAAAAACCTTTATCGATCATCCGGGGCAATTATTTTCTCGTGCGCAGTTGATGGATATGGTCTGGACAGACGCCAGCGATACCTTAGAGCGTACGGTCGATGCGCATGTGAAGTCGGTGCGCGCCAAGCTGCGTCTGATCGCCTCAGAAGATGACCCGATACAAACCCATCGTGGAATGGGTTATAGCTTTTCAAGCATATGAAAATCGGATTACGAATACTATTCGGCTACTTTTTAGTCGTCGGTCTTGCGGCATGGTTTGTACTAAATGTGTTTGTAGAAGAAGTCAAACCCGGTGTCCGTGCGACACTGGAAGATACCTTAGTCGATACCGCACAATTGCTGGCGCAGCTAGTGGCCGAAGATGTCAAAGCTGGCGATTTGCCGCACGCTGCCTTAATCGGCAGATTACAGAACTATGTACATCGTAGTGTCGATGTCAAAATCAGCGGCGTCCAGAAAGCAACGCTGGATTATCGTATTTATATTACGGATATCCATGGCATCGTCGTGTTCGATTCGGACAATAAAGATGTCGGCAAAGACTATTCGCGCTGGAACGATGTGTACTTGACTTTGCAGGGCAAATACGGTGCGCGTAGTACGCTCGCTGATCCGGCAGATAACAATTCCAACGTAATGCATGTTGCGGCGCCTATTTTGGACGGCGGACGCATTATTGGAGCACTCACAGTCGCTAAACCCATCTCTACCATCACACCATTTATCGAACGTAGTCAACGTAAGATTTTGCGCCGCAGTGGCTGGCTGATTCTAGGCTCTTTACTGATCGGCATAGGATTCTCGTTCTGGCTCAGCCATTCTTTACGCACATTACAACGCTACGCCAGCAGCGTAGAAAACGACGAAAAAGTCAGCCTGCCAAAACTAGGAAATAACGAAATCGGTGCCCTTGGCCGCGCCTTAGAATCCATGCGTAACAAGCTGGAAGGCAAACAATATGTAGAACAACTGATGCACACTCTGGCGCACGAATTAAAAAGCCCGATTGCCGCAATACAAGGTTCGGCCGAACTGCTAACAGAAACAATGCCAGAAGCAGACCGACAGCATTTTTTGCGCAATATCATCGAACAAAACCAACGTCAGAAGCAACTGATCGACAAACTATTAGCCCTGATCAAAATTGAAAAACAGCAGATACTCGATAGTGTCAGCAAGATTGATTTACCCGATCTGATAACACAAGTGCAGGCGGATGCCAGCACCCGTCTTACCGAAAAATTACTGCAATTGCGATTAGATGTGCCCGCGATCACCGTGACGGGCGATGCCCTACTATTGCGCCAGGCTATCGGTAATTTGCTCGATAACGCCATCGCTTTTTCTCCTTCTGGTAGCACTATCATTATTGATGTCAGCCAACAAAAAGAGACGATACAAATCCAAGTAAAAGATCATGGTGCAGGCATACCTGACTACGCTATAGCACGCATTTATGAGCGATTTTATTCATTGGAAAGACCAGATGCAGCCAAGAGTACAGGCTTAGGTTTACCGTTTGTACGCGAGGTTGCCTTATTACATGGCGGGAGCGTGACTGTCAGCAATCGTACTGATGGTGGGGTTTGTGCTTGTTTGAGTTTTCCAGATCAATACTTGCATTAATTTTGTAATAGCAATACATCGCTTTAGATATCACATTAGCTAATTACCGAAAGTCCGCACTTAGGCATTAATTATCTAATTGAATGAAAAGATATAGAGAATTCATTTTTCACTTCACACAAAACGCATCAATAACGCACACAAGTTTTTTACAGTAGCAACTCCCTCAACCCGGAGTCTTCTATGCAAAAAACTTTACTCTTCAAGGCCATCATCATCGGTGTTTTGATGCTCTTGATCGGCGTACCCCTCATGATGATTGAATCGACCATTTCTGAACGGATGCGCTTTCGTGATGAAGCAGTCAGAAGTATTGCAGCCGATTCTGTCGGTGAACAAACCTTATTGGGGCCAGTACTGACATTGCCTTATAGCGAAATATATGAGGAAGAAGAGATTGATGCGACGACTAAAAAAGCGGCGATACGTAAATATTCGTTGGCTCATCAAGTATTTATCTATCCCAACACTCTGAGTATCAAAGGGCTGATCGACACAGATCGTCATTATCGTGGCATTCATAAAGTTCTAATCTACAGCGGACAGCACGCGATTTCTGGCGATTTTGTATTGCCCTTAATGGAGAATCTACCCAAAGATAAACTTGCGTCGCATATCAAAATGGGAACACCATACATCTCACTTGGTTTGAGCGATACACGCGGCTTACATAATTTCCCAAGGTTAAACTGGGGCGGAGCATCTTATGAATTTAAGCAAGAGAGCAAGCTCCGTTCTCTACAAACTGGTTTGCATGCGCCGCTCAATGTGATGGAGCTACAAACACCAGAGACAATCAAATTTAGTCTTGATCTGGCGATTGACGGTATTGAACGTATGAGCTTTGTCCCGATTGCGAAGAATAATCAAATCAGTATTGCGTCTAAATGGCCACATCCTCAATTTGGCGGTCGCTTTTTACCTTCTCCCAAAGATCGCAAGATAGATCAAAACGGATTTTCTGCTACCTGGAATATTTCTGCGCTATCCAGCAGTGCACAACAACAAATGAGTATGCGGGAAACAGGCACGGCGACCGGACAAAATACGGCCTCTGGCGATACAAGCCCTGCGACCATTTTAGATAACTTTAGCGTCGCTTTTATTGAGCCAGTTAATGTGTATTCTCAGGCAGACAGAGCGATCAAATACGGCATGCTGTTTGTGGCGCTGACGTTTGCAGCTTTCTTCTTGTTTGAAATGCTCAAGCAATTACCAATTCATCCGGTGCAATACACCTTGGTCGGTCTGGCACTCACGGTGTTCTTTTTATTGTTGGTGAGCCTGTCGGAGCATATTAGTTTTGTACATTCTTATTTGCTGGCGAGCGGTGCTTGCATCTTACTGATTGGCTTTTATCTGAGCCATGTATTACGTAGCTGGAAGCGCGGCATGGGATTTGGCAGCGGCTTGACCTTACTGTATGGCGTCTTATTTGGCCTACTGCAGTCAGAAAATAATGCGCTAATTATGGGAAGTATTTTACTGTTCAGCGTACTGTCAGCAACCATGGTGATTACTCGTAAAGTTGACTGGTATCAGTTGGGTAAATCGTCAACGCCAGCTCCGAACTGATCTCTTCAAACAGAGAAACTTAAGTAATACGATAACAATAAGTGCAATGATGATGAGGCTTGTAAGACAAATTGAGTCTAGCAAGTCCATCTTTATTGCAGTCCCGTCTAAGGGAGCTTCTAAATCATTTGGAATTTGCGCTCAATGAAAAACTGCTTAGCCAAATCGCTACGTCATGCAGCGTGGGCACCCTTATGTGTTTTTGCCTTTTACATTATTGCTGCAAAAGGTTTTAACGCCTACCTGATTTATCCTTGGCTAGATATACCAACACATTTTTTTGGTGGCATTGCCATCACCTATTTTTATCTGATTGCCACTCGCTATTCTCAAGTGATGATCGGTAATATTCCTGGCCTCATTCAGTGTCTGATGTGCTTAGGGCTCACCGCAACAACTGCTATTTTCTGGGAATTTTTAGAATTCGGATCCGATCTTTTGCTTGGTACCAAGATGAATCTCGGGGTGTCGGATACCTTGTCAGATTTATTTTTTGGTTTGGTGGGTGCTGGCGCGCTGATCGCAACGATCTCATTTTTCGAAGGTGTAAAATCTAAGACGTGATCTTAGATGAAGAGAAAACACTTACCGAAAAATTAAATTAGGTGATTTGGATATAAGCGTGTATATTCCGTACCGTACTTGCATCAAGTTGTTATATTGTTGGTCCCAAACCTGCATGGCTGTTGTTCCTCTAGTCGTTCTGTTTTAATTCCTCCGGTTTCATCTCTTGGTTTCAAGTGCCTATCAGGCAATGTCGCCTATTTACAATTGAAGGAAAAAACATGAGTACTCAAACAGGTATAGTCAAATGGTTCAACGATGCTAAAGGCTTCGGCTTTATCACTCCTGATGCTGGTGGTCCAGATTTATTCGCCCATTTCCAAGACATCCAATCTTCTGGATTTAAGAGTCTGACGGAAAATCAACGCGTTTCTTACGAAGCAGCTGTTGGTCCAAAAGGCGATAAAGCAGGCAATATCCAAATTCTCTCTTAATTGAGTAGATCGACGCTTAAGTATTGGTGAGTTGTCGATTCTGAATTAGCTTTATGTGTTGTGGTTTGATTTTTTCTTAAATACCGGCCGCTGGCACCACGCAGATAGCATGGGTTGGCGGTAAGAGAAAATATCATCAGCAAGACAAAAACTTCACAAGTCAGAAAATCACCATCAGGTTTATTTTTTGACGCATAGATGAATTCTGACCGGCCAGTGGCACCACGCAGATAGCATGGGTTGTTGGGAAATGGTCTAATACATTCGTGTTTATCACCGTAGCGAGAAGATTCACCAGGCATCTGCCAGTATCTTCTGCGGCGAGCATCAACTCTAACCGGCCAGCGCATTGTTTATTCAATGCACTTGGAAAATGGCTTAGTTGATTTGTGAAGAAAAAACATTCGTTCGACTTGAAAACATGTCCATCAGGAGATGTTGGAGCAGTAAAAACGACTCATCCCACCAGGGGCACCGCGCAGATAGCACGGGTTGTTGGTTTAGTCAGTGGCACCACGCAGATAGCATGGGTTATTGATGATGATATTGAGGATAGTGAGTCGCAGCAATGAATGGTAAGCCCGCTTTTGGCGGGCTTTTTGCGTTAACAACGAGGATAACATTAGCGCGATCGTCATCTTTAATAAACGAGATCATCAGCTACTGCAATCTTGCGCTCGGGTCGATTATTTCAAAAAGTCTTTGACTGCTGCAATGGTAATTGCCGGATCTTCTTCTTGTGGCACATGTCCTAATTGCTCAAACATGACCAGCTTGCTAGCGGTAATATCTTGATGGAATCGCTCCGCATTATCTGGTGGAATTAACTTATCTTTGCCGCCCCAAAGTATCAGCGTTGGCAGCTTAATGGTTTTAATTTTATCGGAAGTACGTCCCGCATCCAATTGTATAAAACGCAAACCTAGAGCATGGCGATTACCAGCCCGTAAAGTCATCGCCTCGTACCTATCTACCAACGCTGGCGTGACTTTATCTGGATTGCCATATACATTTTTGACGCTGCTTTCCATCAAATTCCGTGGCAAGGTATGTTGCATCACCCAAGCCATTTCTGGCATGCGCGCGATCTTAAAGCCTATCGGAATCGCCGCCGGTGTGAAGGGATATCCGGCAGCATCTACTAAGATGAGTTTATCAATCCGTGCTGGTGCAGCGACTGCAACTTGCCAGGCAATTTCACCGCCCAGAGAATTACCACCCAATACCACGCGTGACAATTGCAGCTTATCCATCAGGTTCAGAATAAATTGGGTATAAGCAGCATTGCTGTAATCATTTTGTGCATTTGGTCCCGTCAGACCAAAGCCGGGAATATCCATCGTAATGACGCGGTGCTGATCTTTTAATGCAGCAACCCAAGGCTCCCAGGTATGCAAGCTTGATGAGGTGCCATGAATCAGCATAATCGGTACCGGATCAGTCCTAAGTCCCTCATCCCGCAGATGTACCGACAAACCTTTGACATCGATAAATTGGGATGGCGCAGGTGCCCATTGTGTCGTCAACTCGCTTACAGGTTTGTCGGGCGCCCAGGTCAACACGATCATTAGGCAACTTGCGCCAATAACAAACAAGACCAGACATAAAAAGCTGAGAATGACACGTTTGCTGATACTCATATTGAGGTACTTTCTGTGATTTGAATATGACTACTGACCTTCAGTATTTACTCAAGTATTTACTCAAATATTTGCTGAAACAATTTACTGAAATAAGCTGCCTAATTCATTTTTTATACAATCTTTTTATACATACGTGCCAGCGGTGCATGAATACCACCAGGTAAATCTAAGCCAAAACGCTCTGTTACCTCAAAGCCTGAAGCGCGGTATAAAGGTTCACCTGGCATGGTGGACGCTAGTTCTAATGCGGTGAAACCTGCTGCGCGTGCTTGCTCTGTGCAATATCGCATCAGCATGCTGCCAAGGCCGCGACGGGCGGCAGATGGATCAACAAAAAAAGCACGGATGCGTGCCGGATCAATGGCAGGATCAAGCAAATTATCGACGCCTTGTTTGGCTTGATCACCGCCAAACAAGGTATTACGTTTGCTCCATCCGCCGCAGGCCAGTAGCCTCGGCCTTATATCATGCTGATTTATATTCACTACCTCGTCCTCAATGGCAAAATAGGTTTGATCTGCGATCAATTGCGTATCCACGCCGAACACATATTGCAACAAGGCCTGTGCTTGTTCCGGTGTATAAAAAGAGACACTTAAATCAATCGCAGAACGTGCGATCAGTGCCTGCATAGCAGGAATATCGGCATAACTGGCAAGGCGCAATCTAGGCATGATGATCTCGTCGTGGGGACAATGGCATAATTGATTTTAACAATAAAATAGCGGCACAAAATCACCTTACAATAAAAAATGCCGCAATCATTGCGGCGTTTTTTACGTATAAATTAGCTGAGTTCGAAGCTTACTTTGCAGCTTCTTTTTCCTGCAATGCGCGCCACATGACTTTGCCGGTTCCCGACTTTGGCAAGCTATCTACAAATTCGACAAACTTCGGTACTTTATAGGCAGCCATTTTTTCATGCGCCCACGCCATGATGTCTTCACCAGTCACATCCGTGCCCGGTTTTTTGACGACGATCGCTTTAACGGTTTCGCCACGATATGCATCACGCGCAGCAATAATGCAGCATTCTTGAATGGCGGGATGTTGATACATCATCGACTCGACTTCTGCAGGCCAGACTTTAAAACCGCTGGCGTTAATCATGCGTTTTAGACGATCAGTGAAAAAGAAAAATCCTTCATCGTCCATATAACCCAAGTCGCCGCTACGGAAGAAACGTACTCCATCCAGCTCGGCAAACGAATCGGCAGTTTTTTGCGGATCGTTCCAATAGCCTTGGAATACGTGCGGACCGTTAATCCAGATCTCGCCGGTTTCCCCCTGTTTAACTTCTTTCAAAGTGGTTGGGTCAACGATGCGCGAATCGGTGCTGAAATGCGGAATTCCCAGACATTGCTGCTTCATCCGTTGTGGTGGATTGAGGTGCGATGGCGCCATGGTTTCCGACAAGCCATAACCTTCCATATATACCTGACCGGATAATTCCAGCAGCTTTTGCGCAATCGCCGCTGGCATTGCAGCACCACCGCCAGAGACGCGGTTTAACCCGGAGATATCGTATTCCGCCAGACGAGGATTAGATAAAAAATCGATCATCATCGACGGCACTACCGTCCAGTTAGTGACTTTGTAGCGGGTGATTAATTGACCTGCAACATCTTTGTCCCAGCGTGGCAAAATCACCAGACTACCGCCACAAAAAATCATGCTGTTCATGACTGACTGCATACCTGTCACATGGAAAAACGGCAGTACCGCCAGGGCCACATGGTTTGGCAACACGGAGCCTGACCATACCGGACTGGCAGCCGCATTAAACATCACCGAGCGATGGGTGTGAATACAGCCTTTAGGTTTACCGGTTGTACCTGAGGTGTACGGCATACATGCCAGATCGTCAGAGCTAGCCAGATGAGCGCCAGGTTGTTGTTGGGCAGCGACAGCGTCTTTCCACGTCACTACACCCGCTTGCACCGGCACGTCGCGTGGTGCGCGCACAAAATCTGGCACGCTCAAGCTGGTTTCCTTGGTCAGATGATCAGAGTAAGTTGCCACAATAGCGTGCTGCAAACCCGTAGTGCCAACCAGTGGCAACATACGAGAGAAAATTTCTTGTGATGCCAACGCGACTTTTGCACCACTATCCGCAATGTAATGCGATAACTCGTCGGTCATCAGCATAGGATTGACTGGCACCACCATCGCATCGGCGCGCATGATGGCGTAATAGGCAATAATAAATTGTGGCGAATTCTGCATATCCAGCAATACCCGGTCGCCGCGCTGCACGCCACATACTTGCTGCAAATAACCTGCCAGCGCCAAGACTTCCGCATGCAACTCGGCATACGTCAAGACACTGTCATAGAAAATAATTGCTGGCTTATTCGGATAACGCTGCGCCGAGATTTGCAGGTTGGCATAGACGCTGGTCTCTGGTGCCGTTAAAAAATGCGGCAAGCCAGTCGGCCAATGGGCGTAGTGAGTCGTGTTCATACCTTGTCTCCGGTGTGATTGCTAATATGAGGATATGCAAATGGAATAATTATTATTTCATTAGAGTGCCACACCTAATTGATTTTTGCACGGTCGTTCGTAAATTTTTACAGGCAACTCTGTTCATTGCCTTCAGATTGTTAATTTTTGTATAAGCGCGCAAAGAAGTACCAAGCTGTTTTTAATTTGTGACTGCTAAAGTTACAATGAGGTATGCGCTTTGCTTGTATTTGTATGTTTTAGGACTGATCCAAAATCGCCTCAGTTGCGTTGCAACGCCTGTCCTTACTAAAGCATCTCTGCGCTTATTTGTATTTAACAAAGCGATATCAAGCTTACTTTCGAGCGTCCTTTCGAACTTCCTTTTACACGGAGTTAATGTGTCTTCATTTTTTTACCGGTTTTCCCCATTCCTGCTTTGCGCTGTGTTTTGCGCAGTCTTATCGGCGTGCGGTGGTGGTTCTTCCACCACGGCTTCAGGTAGTTCTCCGGTTACGATTAGCGTGGCCGGCCCTGCCAAAGTGATTACTGGTGATCCAATCACGTTTACTGCTCAAACCAATAGCAGTGCAGCTCCTATCAGTGCCATGTCCTGGCGTATCACCCCGCTGACTCTCGGTGCGAGCGCGCTTGCTGCCACTGGCAATACCGATTGTAAAACCGTCACCAAGAGTGCTTCTGGAAACGACTGGACCTGTGTATTACAGATCACGCCACCCGCCAAATTGACCGCTGATTACACGTATCAACTGACGGTAACGGTGGTCGATTCAAAAAATAATACTACCAGTAGCAGCGCAAATTTAGTCGTCGGGCAAGAAGCCTCCGTCACACTCAATCCGGTTGCCACCGTAGGCGGTGCGTCTAATGTGACATCGGGGAGTAAAGCAAGTTTAAGCTGCACAGGTAGCGGCGGCACCTCCAACACTGGCTCATACGCTTATCAATGGGTAGTAAATGACGCGGCAGGGCTCAGCCTCAACATCACCGCCCCGTCCAATGCAACGACAGATTTCACTGCACCCATCGTCACCACTGCCACCGCAGTAACACTGCAATGCCGGGTGACCGATGACAAACAAAAAACTGGAACTGCGTTACAGACCGTCACCATCAATCCCGTGGTCAAGCCAACGATTGTCCCTATTTCATACAGCGGTGGCCTGGTACAAGCTGGTGCGGTAGTGAATTTAGATGGTAGCAAAACAACGCGCTATGATGTCAACGGTAACCAAGTCACCACAGGTACGATTTATTTTTTATGGAAGCAAAAATCTGGTCCGACTGTAACCATTAGTAATCCCAACAGTAGTATTGTCACGATCGCACTACCAAGTGATATTGTGAGCAGAACAGCCTTCTTGTTCACCCTCAACGCATCAAACGCACCAATAGATTCCAATGGCAATTCCAGCGAGCCCGTACAACAAGTAGATGTCGCTTATTTTGTGGATAGTCTGACACCTATTGCATTGACGTCCTATGTACCTACCCAAACAATATCGTCTGGATACAGCGCCGTTCTATCCGTGTCAGCTACCTCAGCAGCATCAGGGCATAACGTGTATTTTAGCTGGACGCAAATATCCGGGCCAAGTGTCGTACTGGCAAGTGCCAACTCCAGCAACGCGGGTTTTATCGCACCGACGGTCACAGCTAAGACAATATTAGTTTTCAGAGTTAGTGCCGGCTATCAACCAATTACCATCGACAACCCTGGCACGGCATCGATTGATTTGATCGTACAAGTAACGCCCTAAAGTTTTTTTACCAATAGCACGTAACGGCAGTTGTTACTGCTGCCGTTACCACTAAAACAGACTATTGTTTTTTTATGGACTACGGATTGAAAACAGTCGCTGTATCTGTACACAACTGAAATAACTGAAGTAAAAAATGTATTTAAAGCTCAGTCCTTCAAGCCATGCTCACGCTGCCTGGTCAGGGTTTTAGTCGCGACAAAAATCTCTCGCAGAAAATAAATAAAACTACCGACTAAAGACAAAATACCACACACAAATAAGACAGCAATCAGTGTATCCAGGCGTAAATCGGTGGCATCGCCTGCGAACAAAGCAGCGATCACCAGACAAACCAGCAGCGCACAAGAAGTGCTGAGAGTGATCGCCCGGTTGATCAGATGCGAGCGCTCATATAACTCGTTGAGCTCCTCGCGCAAACCTGGTTTTTGAGTGACGTTACCCCTTACCTGCAGCAAGTCTTCCAGCACACGGGATCGGTCAATAATCCGCGCCAGACGGTTAGTAAGTACGGTCAGATTAGTACCAACGCCTGTCAGTAAAAAGACCGGGGCAATAGCAAGTTGAATGATATGGCTGACATCGCCTAGTTGCAGATTAATCAAGTTAGCTCCTTAGTTTTTATTGTGCTGGAATTTTAGCAGCCTAAAATGTGCAAAGGAACATATTAAAAATCGCAAAAAGAAAATGCAGGAGACTCTTGCTGATTAAACACCCGGTCAGACGTTTGACAAATAGTTAGCTACCTTTTGTTAAGAACCGATATTCGCAAAATTAAATCCCCCGCGAATCGGGGAGTTTAACCAACTAGGATTCATTAATTGTGAATTTACTTCTTGTGCAATACAAGCAAAAACACACGATATCAAAAGTAGAAATGAACATTTAACGAAAGTAAATTCGCATGGCTGGAGAAAGGTAAAATCCTGTTAAAGTTAGTATACTCAGCGCCAACAGCTGTATTTTCCGTTATTTTATACTCGGCACCAAAGGCAGAAAAAACCCCTGTTGTATGGCATGTTGAACTGTAAACTAGGGTTGTGGCAACATTTGCTTGCATTGGCAAATCAACACTCTTAAAACAACTCGTGCTATTTCTTGACACCCCTAACTTTCCGTAGATGGAAAATAATTCGTTTATCTTTAGCTTAGCTTTGGCGGAGGCGTAGAGTGCTGTGGTTTCACCTTTGTATGGTCCCACTGAAAATCTCCCATCAGCAGAGGCACTAAGTACATTTTTAATGAGAGTGGCGTTGCCTAGCTTGCCATAGCCACCTTCAATAGCGAAGTAAGGGTTAAATTCAACTCCAGCAAAGAAAATTGCTCCTGTCGACTTTTCATTTTTTGTTTCATCTATACCGTAGCCATAGTCAACGCTATAGGATGATTGACCTAAACCAACTCCGACCTAATGATTAGTGTCTTCCGCATTTGCAACCATTGAAATCATGGCACATGGAATGCTCATCAAAGTAAATACTATGTGTTTCATTTAGTCCTTTAATTTTAATAATTTTCTTAAGTTCAGCCATACGCGAAATTAGGTTACTGCTAAGAAGCACTTGCAAGCTGTAAATTTGCTAAACCAAGTTATTTAATGCCACCTAAAAACGTAGCCGTGTATTATCCAACATTATCAAATTATTATCAATGCTTGATATGTTTCGGCGCATCTAAGCTATTCTCGATGCCACATTCGAGTAATGCAAAATGCGGTTTAAATTTGTGTTCTTATCTTTAGCTTTGATCAATATGTGTTTAATAAGAAAAGTAAAATTCTACGCAATCGACAATCTCAAACGCCACCCCCTTAGGTCATCAATAGGTCATAACTACGAATTACCATGACGCGTTTTTAACCTGTCATTTTATTCAAGGCCTTGTCATGCAAAACCCTGATCTTGTTCGTCGCTTCCCACGTCAACTTCCGCTAGTATTGGCGATTAGTGCGGCGCTTGCGCTGGTTGCTTGTGGTGGTAGCAATAGCGATAGCACTAGCAATTCTGCCCAAGCGGATGTAGCTTTGGTGGTGCCGTCAGCACCTGCTGATTTAGGTTTTGTTGATACTGCGCCGGTGCTGGCGTCGGTGCCGGCGTTTGTCGATAATGTGGCGAGCAATCAGCGTGGTGATGCGCGCTATGCGACCTTGGATACCAATGCGGGTGTGCGCGTGCTGGCAGGTTTTAAAACCATCTGGCAACCGCTGACGGACATTGTGGATGCGGGTGTTTCTGCTCCGGCAGTTGGTAATTTCCCTGCTGTGATTCCCTCGGTCTGGACTGGCCTGCCAAATGATGGCACAGCGGGCGGCACGATTTTGAACAGTGCCGTACACAATGCCAATATCCAATATGTGGTGACGGCAACGATGGCGCGTACACCAGCGCAAGAGTTGGCTGCGTATCTGGATGATCGACGTGGCAAGGGTTATAGCGTCAGTGACGGTATGGGGCCGCTGACGACGGCCTGGCGTGCAGCGGCGCAGCAAACGACCAGTATTACTGCAATTGCAGCCGATGCGACAACGGTTTTGTATAACGATACCGGGAATAATATCGGCGTCGGTGGCAGTGCCAATGCCGCATTTGGTAGCGTGGTCGATTTCATCAGTGCGATGAGTAATAATGGCTCTACCGAACCGGCCAAGCGCTTTTATAAGTATGCCCGGCCTTACCGCTGGAGCAGTAGCGTCGTCGTTGTGCCTGCATTAGTTCCGGCAAAAAGCAACACGCCGCCGACTGATGGCGGTTTTACCAGTGGCCACTCAGCCGAGGCAACGCGTGACACCGTGGCGATGGCGTACGCCGTCCCGGAACGTTTTCAAGAGATTCTGACGCGCGGTCTGGAATTGGGCGAAAACCGGATTCTCGCTGGTATGCACTCGCCGCTGGACGTCATCAGCGGTCGTATGCAAGGCCAGGCAGTGGTCGCTGCCAATTTAGTCGATCCCGCCAACGCGACTAAAAAAGCCGCCGCCGTCACGCAGGCGCACGCCACGTTGATGGCGCAAACCAGCACCAGCAGCGATACCTTTAATGCCTTTGCCCATTCCGGTACCGTTGCCACCGATCGCTTTGCCGATTACGCGACGAACAAGGCAAATTACCTGCGCCGCATGACTTACAGCTTTGCACCAATTGCTGCAACCACTACGCCTGCCGTGGTACCAAAAGGTGCAGAAGCTTTGCTGGAAACCCGCTTGCCGTACCTGAGCGATGTGCAACGCCGAGTCGTCTTAAAAACCACTGCGATTGCATCCGGCTACCCGGTGATGGACGATGCAGAAGGTTGGGGGCGCTTGAATTTGTTCGCGGCAGCAGATGGTTATGGCGTATTTACCGGCAATGTGGTGGTTGTGATGGACGCCAGCCAGGGTGGCTTCAGCGCAATGGATAGCTGGCGCAATGACATCTCTGGCGCGGGTAAATTACTCAAGCAAGGCAGCGGCACTTTAAAACTGACAGGCAACAATAGCTGGACTGGCGGCACAGAAGTGAACGCAGGCGTATTAGAAGCGGACTCGGTATCTGCTTTGGGCAAAGGCGATGTGTATGTCAGCGGCGGCACATTGGTGAGCAACGCCACAGGTGCAACTACCGTCTCTGGAAAATATACGCAGTTGGCTAACACCACTCTGGAGCTGGATTTGGGCAGCGGCCAGCAAGGCCGGTTGACCGCCACTGGCGTCATCACTATTGCTGGCGGCACCCTGCGTATTAAATTTCAAAACGGCTATAAACCAGCCGTCGGCGACACGCTGAACATCATCACCGCGGCAAGCTTTAAAGGTAAATTTACCAGCATCGTCGTCGATGGTTTTAGCGCCACACCGATTTATACCGACACGGGTTTGCAGTTACGCTTGGGTGCATAGTTGAGCGTTTAATTGCTTAAGAAAATAGCTGGGTGGCAGGTGCGGGTAGGTGCGATTAGCGGAACGTAATCGCATGATTACTGAGCTACAAAAAGTGAAGTGGTACGCGCCTACTCGATGATCATGCACACCGCCATCAGTCTACCCCGCACACGGACTTGTTCAAAATCCGACATACTCCTAAAAATCAGTCAACACTCAGGAGAATAAGGATGTCCGTAAGCACTCGTATGCCAGCAATTTTTTTCGGCCACGGCAGCCCGATGAATGCATTGGAAGATAATCGTTATACCAAGGAGTGGTACGCGCTTGCTCAACGTTTTCCGCGTCCTAAGGCCATTTTATCGGTGTCGGCGCATTGGACTACACGTGGCACGGCGGTGACGGCGATGGCTGCGCCGCAGACTATCCATGACTTTGGCGGATTTCCGCAAGCCTTGTTTGATGTGCGTTATCCCGCACCTGGTAATCCGGCATTGGCTGCGCGGGTTGCGGCTTTATTGGCACCGCTGCCGGTGTTTTTAGATCAGCAATGGGGGCTCGATCATGGCACCTGGTCTGTGTTGATCAAAGCTTATCCCGCTGCCGATATTCCGGTGCTGCAATTGAGTTTGGATGTGACCCAGCCAGCGGCTTTCCATTTTGAGCTGGGACGCAAATTAGCTGCCTTGCGTGAAGAGGGTGTGATGGTGATCGGTAGCGGCAATGTGGTGCATAATCTGCGCCGCATGGACCCGCAGTCGCTCGGTTACGACTGGGCCGTGCGCTTTAATCAAGCGATGAAGCAAGCCATGCTGGACGACGATTTTGATACGGTGGTGAACTACACCGCCTTGGGACAAGACGCCAGTTTGTCGGTACCAACCTCAGAACACTTTTTGCCCTTGTTGTATGTGCTGGGGGCAAAAACGGCAGAAGATCAATTGGAAATTACGACCGAGGGAATGGAGCTGGGCGCGATTAGTATGATGTCGGTGGTAGTGGCTTGATTTAACGAGGAGATCTATATACTCCCCATTATTTTTAGTCAATATGGCTAATTGTCCAGGTTTTATCTGGACAATTAAAATATACCCAGTGGGAGTAATCTTAATTCGTGCTTGTGTTCGGATTGAATTTTGATGATTTTTGCTGAAAGCTTAATTCTTTCGAATGTCATTCCAGCGTGGGTTTAGCTGGAATCCCGTGTCGTTATTCTGAGAATGGGATAGCAACTTGGAGGCCAAGTGGTCGCGCAAAAAACGTCACTGGATTCCGGCTAAACCCATGCCGGAATGACGCACTAATGAGTGCTTACGCGGGCTAGTTTAGATGGCTAATTGAGCTGACTACTTAAACCAGACACTTCAGCCAGATCCTTAAGCTGGTTTAGCCGGCAGTGTCAGCTTCACTTCTAATCCACCTTCGCTTAAATTAGCTAACTGCACACTGCCGCCATGTTGCTGGGCGATGTTTTGGGCGATAGTTAAACCTAATCCGGTACCGCCGGTATCGCGTGAACGTGATGTCTCTGTGCGGTAAAACGGCTCAAACACTTTTTGTAATTGATCTGCCGGAATGCCAGCGCCACCATCGCGGATGAAGACGTGCATCAATTTGATGCCGGTATCGCTGCTGGTTTCTAAGGTGACTTTGGCGTGATGACCATATTTGACTGCGTTATCAATCAGGTTGGTCAGACAACGACGCAATGCCTGTGGTCTGGCCATGACGGTGATACCAGATTTGCCGTTGAAACTGACTTCCTGTCCGGCATCGGCGGCATCGGCACAGACACTATCAAGCAGCGAATCCAGATCAAGAGGGCGCAGCGATTCATTGTTGTCCATACTGCGCGCCAGATCCAGACCTTCTTTGACCATAGTTTGCATCGCCGACAAATCACCGATCAGCTTATCGCGCAACTCGGTATCGCCGACTTTTTCCAAACGCAAACGCAAACGTGTCAACGGTGTTTGCAGATCATGGGTAATTGCTGCCAGCATGTGAGTGCGTTGCTGGATGTGTTGGCGTATGCGACCTTGCATAGAGTTAAAAGCTTTGGTCGCTTGCAGGATTTCTGTCGTGCCGACCTCAGGCAAAGCCGGGCGATTAATATCTTTACCAAGATCGGTCGCGGCTTGTGCCAATTGGCGCAATGGTTTTACTGTCATGCGCGATACCAAAAACGCCAGTACCGCGATACAGCTCAAGAATAAAAATAAATAAAAGATGAAGTCAGGACGCAAAGGAGGCAGTGGTCCACGCGGAGGCAGTACCGTCAAACGCAGTGTTGTACTGTCATGCAGCTTGATAATCAACTCTTCACACGTGCCTTTTAACGCGGTTGTTTCTGCCGGAAGACTCAGACATCCCTCCGACTCTGGCGGTAAAGAAAAAACCTGAAATGTCTTACCTAAACGTTCACTCAAGGCCGCGGCATACGCAGAGCGCGGACCTTCATTAGAGACTTCTGCGGGTAGTGTAGTTACCCGCAAACCCAGGCGTGGCGCAGTCGCTAAAAAAGCATCGCGATTGGCTGCTGGCAGCGCATCCATCGCTAGCAGCAATTGCTCGGCGCGCTCTACTGCACGTGAATCACGGAATTGCTCTATGGTTTTTTGACGTTCGCCAAACGCCAGCCACCAGGTCAGCGCAGTAGAACTCACTACACCCAGCAACAGGATGCCAAAAATCCTGCCTGACATCGACTTGATAATGGTCATGCTCCATGCTCCATCGTGACGTTGACCGATAGCACATAGCCGCCGTTGCGTACGGTTTTAATAATTTGTGGCGAGCGTGCGTCTTCCCGCAGTTTTTGCCTCAAGCGGCTGATCTGAATATCGATAGAACGATCAAACGGATCAGCGTCACGGCCATGCGTCATGTTTAACAACTGATCACGATTAAGGATGCGGTTAGGATGATCTAAAAATATATTCAGCATGCGGAATTCTGCGCCGGACAAAGCGATCACCATGCCCTCCGGGCTGACCAGATGGCGCGCCTTCAGATCAAGTGTCCAGTCAGAAAATTTTAAGCGCTGCACTTGCTCGCCATTGCTACCCAATGTCATAGACTGAGTGCGACGCAGCACGCTGCGTATGCGTGCTAACAGTTCGCGTGGCTCAAACGGTTTTGGCAAATAATCATCTGCCCCCATCTCCAGGCCGAGTATACGATCCAGCGGCTCACTTCTGGCCGTCAGCATAATGACGGGCATCATAGATTTAGCACGTAAGTTACGGCACAAGGTCAAGCCATCATCGCCAGGCAGATTTAAATCCAGTACCACCAGATCAACCTGATTGCTATCCAAGGCCGCCCACATTGCATTGCCATCAGCAGCCATTAAAGTGGAGTAACCATGACCATCCAGATAGTCGGCCAACAGGCTACGAATGTCGCGATCGTCATCAACGATCAATATTTTGCTTGGAGTATCCATGGTTCGTATTATGAAGTCCTGACTGCAAAGAAGGCATGTGATTTTGTATCGTCTTGTTATGATAAACCGAGAACGACACAATGCGACACACCCGATCGCATTCTCGCCACTGATTGTTACACAGCGATACAAAGCAGATTGCCGCCGACACTTGCCAGTTACATCACTGCGCCAACATAAGCCGCATGTGCAAGTCACATAGGCAAGTCAAATGCACAAATCACATGTGGAATTCACATGTGGAAGTCACAACGAGCGACTTATCAAAAACGTATTCAACTACTTGGTAGTAATCTAAAGAGGAACATCATGGCACCAATAAAAAATCCGATCGCCATCGCGCTTGCCGCTATCAGCATGTGTATTGCCATCGGCGTATCTGCCCAAACAGCACCAGCAGCACCAACATCGGCTGCTGCTGTACCACCGCCGCCACAGCATCAAAAAGCGGGGATGGATCAGGCTAAATGGGCTGAAAAAATGCAAGAGCGTATGACAAAACATATCGCAGAATTGCATGACAAGCTTAAGATCACTGCAGCCCAAGAACCTGCCTGGAAAACCTTCATTGAGTCGATGAAACCAAGCATGCCGCCGGGTACGCAAGCGATGCGACCAGATCATAAAGAAATGGATAAATTAAGCACTCCTGCCCGTATGGAAAAAATGCTGGAGAAACTGAAAGAACATGAGGCGATGATGCAAACGCGTCTGACATCACTCAAAACTTTTTATGCGGTCTTGACACCAGAACAGCAAAAAATATTTGATGATAGCCATCGCCAAATGATGCATCGCTGGAGTAAAGGCGGTCATGGAATGCAGCACGGTATGGGTGATATGGGAGGTATGCACCGTCCGCCTATGCCAGACGGCACGATGCCTGATCATCCACCGATGCCAGCAAAGTAAGGTTTATATCGAACGGTTTTTGCTCACTATTTTTGTGGAGACTAAAATTAGTTAGTACATAAAAAAGGCTACGCGGATGCATATCTGCGTAGCCTTTTTTTATTCATATTCTGGAATATTTTATTTTGTTAATTTGCTGCCTTCATCATCAATCCTCAATCCGTAACCCTTGTTCATGAACTAAAATTTAAGCAAAACGTCGCGATGCATCCAAGGCCAAACCAGAGCCAATGCTGCCAAACAAATCTCCCTCGACTTTTTTAGCGCCCGGCACTATCGCTGCGATCCGGTCACGCAGCCCGCGCACACCGCTGGAACCACCGGTAAAAAATACCGTGTCCACATCCGCCGCAGCCACACCCGCATCGGCTAGTACCTGACTGACCGTCGCACCAATTTGCGTCATCAAATGAGAAATCGCTTGTTGAAACCCATGCTGCTCCAGCGTTAATATGCAGGGTGCAGACGAAGGTAATTTTGTGCGTAAGCGCTCCAGCGCTAATTCAATTTTATCGTTATCCGACAGCAGGATTTTAGCTTCTTCTGACTTGATCGCCAGCCAGTGACCATCACGCTCTTCTACCAGATTGAGCAAACGCTCGAACCGTATCCGCAAGTCTGCATCACTGATCTCGCGGTACACGTCTTGCAGTTCACGGCTGACTTTTTGGGTATAGACCAAATTAATCGTGTGCCAAGTTGCCAGATTAAAATAGTAGCCCGACGGAATATCACTATTCCCCAAGCGGCCACCCAAACCGAGTAAAGGCATCACGTAAGCCAGACTCAGGTATTTATCAAAATCGGTACCGCCAATATGCACACCGCCGTTACCTAAAATATCGTCCAGCCGATCAATCCGGCTGCTGCGTTCCGGTGACAAACGTACCAAAGAAAAATCTGAGGTACCGCCACCAATGTCGGCGATTAAAACTAACTCTTCTTTATCAATACGCGACTCGTAATCAAACGCTGCTGCGATCGGTTCGTACTGGAATTGAATGTCCTTAAACCCGGCAGTCCTTGCGATATCTTCCAGCGTGTTTTGTGCGATCCGATCGGCTGCTTTATCATCATCAATAAAATGGACTGGACGTCCCATCACGACCTGACTAAAAGACTGCCCTGCAGATTTTTCGGCACGTCGTTTTAGCTCACCGATAAATTGCGCCAGCAGTTGGCGGAACGGCAAAGCCCGTCCCTGCACTTCGGTCTGACCTTCCATCAGGCTGGTGCCCAACAAGCTTTTCATCGATCGCATCAGGCGACCTTCGTAACCAGACAAGTAGGTAGAAAGTGCAGCGCGACCGTAGCTGACTTCGTCCTCATCGGCGTTAAAAAACACGACGGAGGGCAAGGTCACTTTATCGTCTTCTAGCGACAGCAACGAGGATAAATTTGCTGATGAACTCGGCAGACCAGCGTGTTGAGTCTGACCGGCGCGGTGCCAACCTACGGTTGAATTGGATGTGCCGAAATCGACTCCACAAGCATGCAACATGTAAATCCTGAATAAAAAACGGGGGAATAAATTAAAGCGAATCAATGCAAGCAATCACCACTTTCAAGAGCATTCAACACAGAGATCATCATGAAAAACTAACTAGTTCTATAGCTGCTCACTAGTTGTAAGACTGTCGTTGATGGTACTGCTATCGCGGTTTTCTGAACTTCTTGAGGCTGCTATGGCGTGCTGGCATCTACTTTAATGCGTACTACTAATAACTGGTCGATACGATAATGATCAATATCGACTACCTCAAATTTGTATCCGCTCACCATCACGCTATCGGTCCGTTTGGGGATTTTTTTGAGCATCGTCATCATGAAGCCTGCAATAGTCTCATAGCTACCCTGCTCTGGTAAAGTGTCGATTTGCAGTGCTCGGCAGACATCCTCTATCGTCGTGGCGCCATCAATCAGCCAGGAGTTGGCATCGCGCTGGACGATCTGATCTTCCATAAACGGATGCACCAGATTACCCATCAAGGTGCTGAGTACATCGTTTAAAGTAATCACGCCAACGACCAGCGCATATTCATTCAAAATCACGGCAAAGTCTTCCCGCGTGCCTTTAAATTGCTCCAGCATGTCCGATAAGGTGAGCGAGTCCGGTACCACCAATGCGGTACGTAACGACAATTCTTGTACTTTAGAAAACGCCTGATTGGTCAGCACACGTTTCAGAATGTCTTTCGATTCAACATAGCCGACTACGTGATCAATCTGGCCGTCACAGACCAAAAACTTGGTGTGCGGATGTTCTGCAATTTTCTGGCGTATCACTACATCACTGTCTTGCAAACTGAAATACACAATACTGTCGCGCTGGGTCATGGCGGACGGTACGGTACGACTTTCCAGCTCAAATACATTGCCGATCATATGATGCTCGCGCGCCTGCAATACGCCAGCCTCGGCACCGGCATCAACCATGGCATAAATCTCATCGGAGGTAATCTGATCGTCACGCGTGGTGGAGACATTAAACAGATTAAAAAATAAAATCGACAAGCCATTAAATAACCAGACCAGCGGTTTGAATAAGCGCACGCACCATAACATCGGGACAACGACGGCCATGGCGACAGTTTCTGGCGCGGTCATCGCTAACCGTTTGGGCATTAAATCGGCGAACAAAATAAACAAGGAGGTCACAAAGATAAAGGAGGTTAAAAAACTCGCGGTGTCGACCCAGCTGTTTAATCCAAATACTGAATGAAACACGCTGGCAAAATACGGCGTCAAGGCTTGTTCACCCAAAATACCGCCCAAGATAGCGACCGCGTTCAGACCAATTTGTACGACCGTAAAAAAATGTCCCGGATGCCGTTGTAATTCAAGCACACGTCCGGCACGTAATTCGCCCTCGCTTTCTAATATCTGCAACTTGACTCTGCGCGCCGCCGCGAGAGAAATTTCTGACATAGAAAAAAAAGCACTGATAGCGACCAACAAGACAATGATCAAAAAGTGGTCAAACAAAGCCATATTTACTCCAAAACTGGTTCGATACTGAAATTTCCAGCGACAATCATATACTATTGTTCCTCTGTAAAATCGCTAGAAAGCCCGACTGCATGAGTACCGAATCCACTTCCCCCACCCAATCTACATCACCACAGCAACCGCAGCCGCCAACTTCTGCTGCGCCGTCCTTTTTGCCGACGAATATCCGCTTTGTCCTGATTACGGTATTTTTGGATATTTTAGGTATCGGCCTGATCATTCCGGTGCTGCCGCGACTGGTAGCCAGTTTTACAACGCAACCCGATATGCAAGCCTATTGGTATGGCTTGATCGTGGCGATTTATGGCGTGATGCAGTTTTTTTGCGCCCCGATTATCGGCGCGCTGAGTGACCGTTTTGGTCGTCGCCCGGTGTTACTGATTTGTGTGTTCGGTCTGGGTTTGAATTTTCTCTTGATGACCCTGGCGACTTCTATTTTCTGGTTGCTGTTTGTGCGTGCCTTGGGTGGTGTCACGGCAGGCAATCTGTCGGTTGCCAGCGCTTATATTGCAGATTCTTCTGCCCCGTCGGAACGCAGTAAAGCCTTAGGTAAAATTGGTGCGATGTTTGGACTGGGATTTATTTGCGGCCCGGTATTAGGCGGCGTGTTAGGGGAAGCCAGCATTCACTATCCATTTTATCTGGCAGCAATCGTCTCGCTGGCGAACGTGGTGTATGGCTACTTCTCTTTGCCAGAATCCTTGTCGCCGGCTAATCGCAAACCTTTTTCTTTGAAATCTGCTAATCCGTTTTCTGGCTTGTCGGGTCTGGCACATTTACGCGGCGTGGGGCCTTTGGTATGGGTGTATGCGCTAACCATGTTTGCTCAGTTTACTTTGCAAACTACCTGGGTGCTTTCGACCGAATTGCGGTTTGGCTGGTCGCCAATGCAAAATGGCTTTTCTTTATTTTGCGTCGGAATTTCCAGCGTGATTATGCAAGGTGTCTTTTTGGGACGCTATATCAAACGGGTCGGTGATGCTAACGCGGTGATGTTTGGACTGACATCGTCCTGCCTGTCGCTGAGTCTGTATGGTTTGGTGACGCAGGGTTGGATGATGTATGTGCTGATTTTGTGTAACGTGCTGGCGTTTGCGACTGGTCCGGCATTGCAAGCGATGTTCTCACGTGCGGTTGATGCGCGTTCGCAAGGCACGGCGATGGGCTCGCTAACCGCGCTGGCCAGCATCATGAGTGTCTGCGCAACGCTGGCCGGTACTTCGCTACTTGGACAGGTCAGCCATCAGGCCAAAGGTAGTATTTTGCTGGGAGCGCCGTTTTTTATGGCGGCAGTGGTACAGGCAATTGCGCTGGTTTTAGCAACACGGTATTTATCTAAATCCAAAGTAGTTTCACCTTAATGTTGAATTAAGCTTAAGGCTTAAGATTTAATATACTCCCCCTCATTTTTATCAATAATGGCTGATTGTCCAATGATTCTCTGGACGATTTAATATACATAATGGGAGTATATTAAATATCACTCTGCTGAAACGTTAGCGTTTACTGCTCGTGCAGGTATGGTATCGCAATTGGTTTTGCGTAAGTTTGAGTAACTTCGGCTAAGTTCTATTGTAATAATGTATTGCTTGATGAATACTTTAAAATAAATTGATGTAGGCAAACCAGGTTAAATATAGACTCGATGTAAACGCAATCTAGACCCACGCAGGCGATATTCCATGATCCAAACTGAAACTCTGGTGTTATGTATTCTGATCCTGCAAACCTTGCTGCTGGTCATGCGGGTGGTTGTCTTTTTCGGTCGCTTCCGTGACGGCATCGCACAATGGACCGTAGCTGGCACGATTGAGGTTGCGATGTGGGTCATTATTATTGCCCTCGGCAAGCTCAGTCCGGCGCTGGTCGGACATATCGCACTTTGTGGTTTCGTCATTGGCATCAGCTGCCTTTTGCTTAGCTTGTGTAAATTTTTTTCCGCGCCTGATAATCCCACCTTGACTTACGCCCCGGTAGCAATCGCGCTGGCGGCTGTCGCGCTAGGTTATTACGAAGCTGATCTGGCATCGCTATTACTAAACCTCATGCTGGCGGTGCAATCAGCACGCTGCGTGCTCATCATCTTGAGCAACCCGCAGGAAGGTATTCACCGTTCTTGTTATCTGTTGATGCTCGGCTTTGCGATATTTTCGTTGACGGCTATCGGACGTGCCGGCCGCATCTGGATACCTGATGGTGCCGCTGGCGATAGCCTCAGACAAGCGTCGGTCATGCTGAGTCTGATGTCGGCTTTTATCACCGGTATCTTGATTAATATTGGTCTCTTGCTGTTGCATCAGGATCGTGCCTGGCACGAACATCGCCGTCTAGCAATGTCTGATCCTCTCACGGGCTTACTAAACCGGCGTGCGCTTGAACTAGCCGCCGAGCGCGAAGTTGACCGCGCCCGGCGTCAGAAATCGCCACTCTTTGTCGCCATGTTAGACATCGATTATTTTAAAAAATTGAATGACACTCTCGGGCATCAGCAAGGCGATCAGGCGTTGAAATTATTTGCCCAAGTAGTCCAGAGTCAGATCCGCAAAACCGATGTGCTTGCGCGCTATGGCGGCGAGGAATTTTGCCTGATCTTGCCAGCCGGTAGCGAAGACAGCACGCTAAAAATCCTGCAACGAGTCCGTGATGAGCTGGAATCCACACCGCTAGAACCGTATAACGCCGTGTTGCGGTTTAGTGCCGGTGTCAGCGTCTGGTACCCCGGAGAATCGAATATCGATCTGGCAATTGCGCGCTCTGACGCGGCGCTGTATCAGGCTAAACAACAGGGA
Organism: Undibacterium sp. GrIS 1.8; assembly: GCF_040544445.1. Lineage (NCBI taxonomy): Bacteria > Pseudomonadati > Pseudomonadota > Betaproteobacteria > Burkholderiales > Oxalobacteraceae > Undibacterium > Undibacterium sp. GrIS 1.8. The sequence goes on from NZ_JBEONQ010000001.1 coordinate 182,035, forward strand.
CGTAATCAAACTGCTGTGGCACTATCGGCATTAAATATTGCGTCGACTTTCAAGACCGCCACGATGTAAAACAGACGTAGCTGCCGTGAATAAAAAAGGGATGAGCAAACGTCGCTCATCCCTTTTTATCTTAATACGCTGATCGTTGCCAGCAAGCTGGCAAACATGAGAATCAGGTTTTTAGCGACCGGTCGTCATATGCAAATTCACAGGCTTGCTGTTATGTTCTTCAACATCGTTGTAAGCATCAACATCATCGCTCATATCGTTATTTAAACGCTTTTGCATTTTGACGTTGTCGACATCATTACCCCATTTTGCAACTACGATCGTTGCCACGCCGTTGCCGACCAGATTAGTTAATGCGCGGGCTTCTGACATAAAGCGATCAATACCCAAAATCAGCGCCAGACCTTCAACCGGAATCGTGCCTGTCGATGACAACGTTGCCGCCAGGACGATAAATCCACTGCCAGTGATGCCCGCAGCACCTTTAGAGGCGACTAACAAAAATATCAGCAGAGATATCTGGTGACCGATAGTCAGCGGCGTGTTGGTCGCCTGCGCAATAAAGACCGCGGCCATTGTCAGATAAATCGCCGTACCGTCCAGATTAAATGAGTAACCGGTAGGGATCACCAGGCCGACTACGGATTTTTTAACGCCGAGTTTTTCTAACTTAGCAATCATGCCAGGCAAAGCGGATTCTGATGAAGAAGTGCCGAGTACGATCAGCAATTCTTCTTTGATGTACTTCACAAATTTCCAGATACTAAATCCGTGGAAATAAGCGACGGTACCTAACACGCCAAAGATAAAGATTAGGCAAGTGATATAGAACGATGCCATCAGATAACCCAGCGACAGCAATGAGCCGACACCGTATTTACCGATGGTGAATGCCATTGCACCGAAAGCGCCGATTGGTGCTGCCTTCATGATGTAACCAACAATCACGAACAAGACATGGGAAGTCTTTTCGACCATATCAAACACCAGAGTACCGCGACCGCCAAAGCGATGCAAAGCAAAACCAAACAGTACCGCAACGACTAAAATTTGCAGAATATCGCCCTTGGCGAAGGCATCAAAAATCGTGCTCGGGATCATCGCCATCAGGTATTCAACGATGCCTTGTAACTTACCTGGACCGGCATAGGCCAAGGCTTCTTTGGCGTTGAGCTTGCTCAGATCGACGTTCATACCTGCGCCCGGCTGCAAGACGTTGACGACGACTAAGCCGATGATCAATGCGAGCGTACTGACGACTTCAAAATACAACAAGGCCATGCCGCCGGTCTTGCCGACTTTTTTCATGTCTTCCATGCCAGCGATACCAACGACCACGGTGCAGAAAATAATCGGTGCGATCATCATCTTGATGAGTTTAATAAAACCATCGCCAAGTGGCTTCATGGCAGCGCCGGATTCTGGGTAGTAATGACCTAGTAAAACACCGAGAATAATCGCGGTGATCACTTGAAAATAGAGTGACCGGTAGAGCGGTGGCTTCTTCATCTGCTGTCTCCAATAATTGTTATAGTAAGTCGATGGCGTGGATGATTTTGCCATGACAATGATGAGGATTTTTATCCTTACTCATAACATTATCAAAAATCGCAGAGGGCGTGGCAATTGTGGGTTTCCACAAGATTGCACTCTGAACAAGTATTTACATCTTTGAGGTTGATTACTTAGCGACAAATCGCCTCTAAGCGGCAGCATGTTGCTGCTGGCGATCCTTACTCTGCTGTCGCTGTGCCAGCGTCGTGATGATTTGCCCTAGCTGGCGCAGCGCATTATCTAATTCCTGCGTGAAATGCATACCGCAATTTAAGCGTAAAAAATGGTTGAAACGATTTGAGTTGGAATACAACAAACCAGGCGAAACCAATATCCCTTGTTCCAATGCCGCCTCAAATACCGCCTGTGACGACAGTTGATGCGGCATTTCTACCCAAACAGAGATACCGCCATCCGGTACCGTCAGGCGCGTGCCTTCAGGAAAATACGCGGCAATAGCTTCTGCGGTGCGCTCGCGTTGCTGACTCAGAATTTGACGCAAACGGCGTAAGTGACGGTCATAGGCGCTGGAGTTAATAAATTCCGCCAGCACAATTTGCGACCATTCTTCGTTGTAACGGGTATGAGCATATTTCAGCATGCTGACCCGCGCATGCCAGCGTCCTGCCACCATCCAGCCCACCCGCAAACCCGGTGCCAGAATTTTATGCAGGGATGCACAATAAATGACGTTGCCGGTTTTATCCCAATGCTTGGCGCTGGTCGGTGCGGCGTCAGCCTTGACCAAGGCACTGTAAGAATCATCTTCAATCAGCGGGATTTGCTGCTCTTCGCATAAGGCGACCAACCGCTGTTTGTGGCTATCCGGCATAATGCTGCCTAAAGGATTTTGCAAATGCGGCACCACCACCACGGCCTTGATATTGTCGTAAGTTTGCATTGCCAGTTCTAGCGCTTCAATCGAGATGCCGGTCTGCGGACTGGTTGGAATCTCCAGCGCCTTCATACCCAGACTCTCCAGCACTTGCAGCAGTCCGTAAAACGTGGGCGACTCCACCGCAATGATGTCACCCGCCTGTGCCACAGCTCGTAGCGCTAGATTTAAGGCCTCGATGCAGCCCAACGTTACCACTACATCATCCGGCTTGATACTCATGCCTATGCCTAGCGCACGCTTCGCCAAAGCCGCTTTCAGTTCTTTATTGCCACCGGGTGAGATCGCCTTGGTCAATAATTGTGGACGATGGCGTAGCAAACGTATCGCCAGATTTTTTAACTCTTCTTGCGGATATAAGTCAGGTGCACCTGTCGCTCTGGCAAGATTGATTTTAATTGGCCGCTGACCTTGCGAGATGATGGCAGATACACGCTCGTGGATGCCGACAAACTGTGCCGGATCGATGGGCGCATTGATTGCCGGTTCTGTCGCTGGCACCAGATTAATACGTCTTGGCTGCCGTACAAAGTAACCAGAACGCGGGCGCGCCTCCAGCCAACCTTCCGTTTCTAGCTGACGACACATTTGCAAGGCCGTCGACAAGCTGACCGTATGTAATTGCATCAGCTTACGTACCGATGGCATACGGTCGCCGATGGCCAGGGTGCCCGCCTTGATCGCCGATAAATAATGCGCTGCCAATCGCCGGTATAAAGGCAATGGTAAATCGTCGCCCTGATCCGATGTGTGTGTTTGAAATGTGCTGTGTTTTTGCATACAACGATGATCCTCTCAGCCATGCAGACTGAACAGATACAGTTAGGGTGAATAGACACAATAACAGATACCAAAAACCTGGCTTGTACCGATGCAGTCTGTACTTTCTTGTGTCTGTTATGTGTGCTTGCTGTGGCCTATCCTGATGTTACTCACCCGATGAGAATTGATAGATAAGGAAATACCATGCATATCACCACCTTGCAGTCCAAACAGACTTACCAGGTTTATGTCGCGGCTGGTACGTTGCTACATTTAAGTCTTGGTCAGATCGCCATTCAAACTGCCCCATCAGGCATAGACGCTTACGTATATTCAACACAAATCAGTCTGCCGGAAGGCTGCGTATATACCGTAGAGCGCAGCGGCTGGATACAAATCCATGCACAACAACGTAGTGAGATTTTGATGCAACTGCCGGAGCCCAACATAGCCGTCAGGTTCTGGCGCATATTAAGAGCAATTGCAATCCGCCGCATACCAAATAGCACCGGCAGGCGTCGTCTGAATTGATTATTCAGAAGTAAAAATTTTAAATGTTGTGTTGAATTGAAGGTGCAAATCAAGCTTGATCGAATTAAAATTTGGATTGAATCATTTCAGTCCAATTCGTTTCAATTTATCACGCCACTCCATGACCATCAAACTCAAAACAGAAGTACAAGAACGCCTGATCGGCTCCATCCGTCGCTATGCCTCAGAGAATTTGGAAGAAGACATGGGCGATCTCAAAGCCAAACTATTTCTGGATTTTTGTCTGCAAGAAATCGGCCCCAGTATCTACAATCAGGCGATTGCTGATGCCCAAAATTATCTGCAAGAAAAGACGACTGAGATGGATGGCACTTGCTATGAAGCTGAGTTTAGTTACTGGACTAAATCAGTCGGACGCGGTCGCTCATAGTGCCTTCCAGCAGGCCTTATAACGGTCGCACCGGGATGCATAACTCGCAATCAAATACGCCAGTGACTTCATCGAAACTGGAGCCAACCGGATAGTATTCAAAACAGGGGCGGTCATCACACTGTAGCCCGCTGGAGGGCAACCAGCCTCTGAATAACGTTATCCATACGTCGCTGATCTCGTCAACAGTACCGACAAATTTGCTCACTGCATAACGACCACCTGGCAAGGTCGTCAACATGGCGTGTCCTGTAGCGACATAGTCTGCCCCTACCTCCACTCCGGCGTCATAACGGCATTTGTCTGCCGGAGTAACGCTAGGGTCGTCAAGCCCGATGCCATAAATAGGTTGAGGGCCAAGATTTTGTGCAAGTAACCAGGGATAAAAACTGGTTCTCCAAAACTCACTGACTGCGATACCGTAAGGTCCGATTTTGCGTAAATAGGCAATCTTTGCCGCTGGTAGTTCAACTAATTTGACGTCCATGTGGTTCTCCTTTATTGATAGTTTGGAGATACCATCTTGGTCGAATTGATGTTGCAAGGCCTGATCAGGATTGCGGTCGACCTGACTCAAATTGCGGTTCTGGTTTTTTATACTGGCTAATTCGGTAGCCCATCGTTGAGTAGTGTCACGTTGCCATGCGCTGGGTGAGCAAGAAAATTGTAGTTTGAAGGCGCGGGCAAAGGCTTCGCCTGAGCTAAAACCGATGGATAAAGCCACGCTTAAGATAGACAAGCGCGGCTGAGCGGCCAGCTTTACGGCAGCAGACTCTAGACGCCGGCGGCGCAAATAATCGCCCAAGGTCTCGCCCATCCAGGCGGAAAAAATACGGTGAAAGTGAAATGGTGAAAAATGCGCGACTTCAGCCAACGTATTCAGGTCCAACGGCGCATCAAGGTGTGCATCAATATAATTGAGCACCTTGTTCATGCGCTTAGAATATTCGGCGAGGCTGGTTTGTGGCGATGACATGGGTGACTGTCACATTTAAAATAAAATAAAAATGCTCGTCAATTTGTAGGCCGCAACGAGTAACTAGCGGTTATCCTCGAAAAACTCTTTCATCATAAAGTTCTCTAACTCCGCCGTATCTTGTGGACGTGCAGAGAGATTGACAATCCGTCCTAAGCGACGTGATTCCCAGCTGAAATCGCCCTGGTATTCTTCGCGGATCAGCACGATCATGCGACGAATGATGGCTATGTTGATATCGCCGCCCAATCCTGCATCGACCTCGATGGTTTTTTTGAAGCTGTTTTGTCTGCTTGGCTTCCATCCGCGGAAGGTGAACGTCGCCATGCGTACACTTTTATGCGTGATCTCGAATACGCCGCTAGTGCCTTCACGTCCGTTCGCCCGTTGCATGCTGCGCCGGACATTGGCTTCGGCAACTTCTTGCGGACTCATGCCTTTATTGCCTTGCTTGACGGCATCGGCGTTTTCTTGCGCGGCGGCTTCTTCTGTCGCACGACGACGCTCACGAGCCGCGTTGAGCATGCTCATCATATCTTGTTGCGGGGCGGCGTCTGGCGGCGGTGTTACCGGGTTGGGTGTTGGCGTATCCGCAGCAACTACGGGTGTTTCTTTGGGCTGCGTGATGGCCTTATTGGGGCGATTAGGTTGCGCCTGCTTTGGTTTAGGCGGGGCTTTTTTCGGGACTTTTTGCTTTTCGCCCTCAGCCATTTTGGCTACGGTGGCTTTATCCAGTATCAAATTGATGGCGGCGGGTGTTTCTGTCTCGCCTTGCTTCTGAATAACGGTCTTATGCGTGAGAATAAAATAAAGCAACAGGGCGTGAATCAAGAGTGCCAGCAGGATTGCTAAGCCATTTCTTGGACGAAAGCGAATATGCAAATCAATTTCGCCCGGTACCGCCAATTCATCTTGATTGTGCTCTAAGTAAAACTTCATTTATAGATAAGGCCAGACTGTAAAAACGAAAAATTCTGAATCGGCAAGGATAACCGAAAGGTGACTAAACACTTGTAACAAATTTTGTTTCTGAATTGTGTCAAAAGCGACTTTAGAAACTTGAAGCATTTACAAATATCCAAACCAGCCCAAACCAGCACCGATCGCTAATAACCAAAGCAAATGTAATCTGGTGCGCCATACCACTAAGGCGCAAACGGCTGTCATGATCCAAAGTGGCCAGGCAGGGTGGGCTAATGCGGAAGAAGATGACGACGAGCTTGATCCGCTCGCCATAATCCAGCCTGTTGCCAGCAATAATCCAATTACGATAGGCGCTAAGCCTAGCTTAAACGCCCGTACCGCTCGCAAATTACGATTTTTGTGCCCCCAACGAGCCGCGTTGTACGTCAGCGTTGCGCTGGGCAGCATGATTCCCAGCATGGTAATCAAGGTACCGAGCGGGGCATACCAGCTGTTGCCAGTATTCATCCCGATATTCCAGCCCATTAAGGCAATAAACAGTACATTGGGGCCAGGCGCGGCTTGGGCAAGCGCTACCGAGGAATTAAATTGCGCTTCGCTCAACCAGTGATTTTGAATCACCAGATAACGATGCATTTCAGGCAAGGTAGAAATCGCGCCGCCGACCGACAACAATGACAACATCAGATAATGCAGCAGCAAATGCAGCCAATCGCTAGCTTGCATGGTGATGCTGTTAAGGTGATTAGCGACATCAGTACCAGTAACACCAGCAACACCAGCAACACCAGCAACAACGGTGGTCACTACAGCACTCATTTGCCGAGCTTTCTATACGCGGTGACGCAGGCAATCGAGCCTAGTCCAAGCAAAATATAAGCAAGTGGCAGGTGCAATAAGGTAATGCCAACAAAACATAAGACACAAAGTGCACCGCATAAGCGCAAACCCAGTGGATTACTTTTTAGCGCTGGCAGCAAGCGTAAGGCGGAGGCAATAATCAAACCTGCCGTGACCGCACTCATACCGCGCAAGGCACCCGCAACACCGGGGTGGTCTGCGATCCGGGCGTACACCAGTGCGAGTAGCAAAATGATGATTAAAGGTACGGTCAGCATGCCTGCCAATGCTGCCAGTGCACCTGGCAGACCAAAAGAACGGCTGCCGATCATTAAGGACAAATTAACCACATTGGGGCCCGGCATAATCTGCGCTACGGCCCAGTCTTCAATATATTCTTCCCGCGTCAGCCAGCGCTTACGTTCGACCAGCTCCATCTGCACGATGGCTTGTACGCCCCCAAAACCTTGCAGCGCCAACCAGGTGAAGGAGAAGAAAAGATCCGCAACAGAGCGAGGTTCGATCTGGTCTGTGCTCATAAAATACGATCAAGGGTCGATTGTGATGGAAGTCTTCGACGCGGGTTTCTGACAAGAGTTTTCTAGGCAAAAAAGAATATACTCCCCTATTTTTCTCAATAAATATGCCAATTGTCCAGACTTTAATTGGACAACTAAAAAGTACTGGTGGGGAGTACAGTCATAGTCTGAAGTGGCAATCAGAACCGCGTTTTCAACTTCCAAGGGCAAAGAATGATGCTTAATTTGTCCGGTGTGGTTGCGCATTATCCCCGCCAACACGGGTTCGATAGCGCAAACAGTGAAACGTTCCTCACCAATTGATTAAAAAATCGAGCGTTATTTTTTAATCAGTTCGCGCTTTTCGTTGTTCAATTTATCCTCGCGCCGGTGATGCGCCCGCAATCTGGCGCGCCATTCGCCCAACGCTGTTAGCGCCCCCTGGAATTCACGCTCTATCAAATCCGCTTCATCATTGGTAATCACACCATCCAACAGTGCTGCGGATACTGCCTCGGCAACGCCGCCGACCTGGCTCATGACGCGACACACGGTTTGCGACAAATCATCGTCGCTGATGTGATCTGGCTCCGGCACGATAAACGCTGCCATCCCATGCCGCCCCAACAACGCATGCAGCGGCAGCAGCGCATCTTTTACGCCGGCCTCGCGGCACAACTCCACAATTTGCGACAACTCTTCAAACGACGGGTAATGCGACTCAATGCCAGGTGCCAGCTTGTTACGTAACACATTCACCGATACCTGCATGCGTGCTGCCAACGCATCCAGACCACCGGGATAAGCACGCGCCACTTTATACAGGGCATCGTGCTGATTCATATTCGAGTATTTGCGCGTCATGGTGATTTTCCCTTTTTATTACCGATGCGTTTTGTGTTTTTGATCACTATGCTTCCGTTCACAAGATCAGCGCGCATAAAAATGACGTGCAGATTGTACAGAGATGTTACTCACTTCACTACGGATCGGCACATGAAGTCAATCGCAAAAAGAATTATCCATACCTTCGTTGTCGGAATTACGACAGTTGCCTTGTGTATGCCGATGTTAGAAACCGCCAACGCTAGTGCAGTATCGTCAGGCGCACGATCTTCCGGCGGCTCTTCACGCAGTTTTAAATCTGGTTTCTCTTCCCAGCGCAGCACCAATGCCAATGGGAATAACAGCAACGGCAAATCAAGCTTACCCGCCTCTGACGATCGTAACAGCGGTAAAACCAACACAGGTTTTGGTAGTTTTTCTTCATCGCCATCCAACACTGTTACGGCGAATGTAACAAATGCGGCGACAAACAATACCGTCAATAACAATGCGGGCAAATCCAACTCTGCGCTAAATCGCGATCTGGATAGCAGCCGCTCGCAAAACACTGCGTTAAAAAATTTAGATGCACGCACCTCGACATCCGCTGCTAACGCAAATAATCAACCCGCCAGTGTCAGCGTGACCGGCAAGCCGTTGGGTGCCTCGTCAAATACGTTTGGTAACTCTGCGCAAGGTTCTATCGCACAAGGTTCAATCTCAGCGCCAGCTTATGGGCAACCAATGCAGCAAGCACCATCGACCATCATTGTGCAAAGAGAAAGCAGTGGCATGGGCGGCGCATTCTGGGGCTTCATGCTCGGTCAATCAATGAGCCATCACAATTATGGCGGTGGCTATGGTGGAAATTACGGACCGGGTTATGACAATCGTCCACGCGACGCTGGATCAACCAACGGGAGCACGACTGACAATGCAAGCAATACAAGCAATGGTGGCAACGCCACACCACAGGTATCAACAAATAACAAAGTTCAAGAATCAGAATCCTGGTTTTGGCGTCTTCTAAGACTGATGTTGTGGACAGCCATCTTGTCCGGCATTGCCTGGGTTGGCTACAAATTACTGCAGTTTCATAAAGCTCGCAATCAGGCACGCACCCAAGCAAGTACTCAAAATTATTCATTAGGAAAGGTTTAATCCGCATCATGGCCTGGACAGAAGCTTATCAATACGCTGGAAAAATACTCGGCAAACACAGCTCAGTTGCAAATGGACTGGCGAATCAACATCAAGATTCAAATCAAGCCGATGCCAATTTGCCCTTAAAGGCACGCATAGGCGGCGTGTTGCAATTACAAAAAACGCCCTTCATCCGTGCCATCAGCCAAGGATCGCTGATCGCCATGCCAGACGACGGCAATTGCCTGATCCGTGCGATCAGCCGGGTACGGCTAGAAATCGCCGGTAGTTTGTATCGCTATTACCTGAATACAGGTGATCAGGATGCCAATGAGAGTTTTGTGCAGCTATATCAAAACGAGCAAGGCGATATCTCAGAAGTCATGTATTACCAACGCCTGACCCGTTTTGTTCCAGAAACGATAGAAGATCAGCAAGCGTTTTCGGGTGAAGCTGGAGCAGGTCTGGGCGACCGTACTTACTCACTCTGGCGTGCTCAGTTAGAAGCGCAATTCGTGGATAACGGACTCGATGCGGCGACCTTGGCTAACAATCTAAATAGTATTTTTGGCGATAGCGATCAGATCGACTACAGCCGTGATGCCGGTGATCCAAATAGCGAATTCGTCGCTCCGTTTAAAGCGCAAGAGAGCCGGATCGATGACGCCATCGGTCAGCACGGATTATTGCAGGACATTGTATTCATGCCCTATAGCCGCGCGCTGGACGGCTTGCGCGAAAGTCTTTTAATCAGTACAGAAATCGTCAGAAGCCGCGACGGCGATACCAGCAGGCGGGAGATTCATGTCGATTTCATGATCGGAATTCCAGTCGAGCTGGATAGGTTGCTGATCCAATGATGCGTCTTAAAAAGTCACATCAGCAGCACAGTAGTAAAGCAGTCAGTAATTTGTAAATGCTTCAAATGATTTGTCATACCACTTGGTATTTATCGCAGCACCTTTAACTCCTTGAGAGGAAGCAAAATGAGCAATTTGAATGGTTGGGGCCTGACCGCACGCTTGATCTCCAAACACTTTGGCGTACTCGGCGACAAAGTCTCCGAAGCGATTGCCAATTTCGACCCGGAAACCGCAACCGAGGCCGACCGTGATCGTCTGGCCGCCACGCTGAGAGAGAGCGCGCAAAAACTGGCCACTGCCCGCGCATCTTTTGACAAAGAACATAACGACGTCATCAAACTACGCGAGCTCATCGCTAATGATGAAAAAGCCTCCAGCACACTCGCCGACCGACTAGCCTCTGGCAAAATATCGGAATCGACAGTCAGTCTGTTTTGTGACGAGCTGGAAGCCAATAAAGCTCGCTTACCATTGGAGTTGCAAGAAGAGGCCGACGCACAGCAATACATGAACGAACTGCAAACCATCGTCGATGCCTTTTCTAAACAACTCGCTGAGTTTGATGCTGCCGCCAAAAAAGCCATGCAAAATCTGGCCAGCGCAAAAGCGCAAAAGGATTTACAAACCATGCGGGTAGAACGCCAAAGCCAGCTCAGCAGTTTGTCCGGCATGCAAGGCCAGTCCAGCGCACTCAACGCCTTAACCAAGCGTGCCCAAACTGTGAGCAACGAGGCAGCAGGTATGCGCATCGTCGCCGATATCGGACAAAAACCGTTGGATCAGGCAGCAGAAATTGACGCGATCAGAAAATCAGTCGGTCAGGCGGACACAGCAGGCGAAACGACACTGCAACGCTTGCAGCGTTTATCAGGCAAAGCTACGGAAACTAGCGTTGCTGCATAAGTAGTTTAATGATTAGATCGTAGTCCGAGATTGGCTAGTAAGGGATCGTATCGTCAGTGCTGACGATACGATTTTTTTCTATGCAAGAAGGAGAAAATTCTGATCAAGCCACGACAGATTTTTTAGTTTGAACCGCAGGTTTTAACACTGCCCAAACCGCCAGTCCAATTAACGTACCACCCACAATATGTCCCCAGGTAATTTGCTCACCCAAAAAGATGGCGCCCCATAAGACACCAAATGGCGGTATCAAAAATGTGACCGTCAGAGATTTCATCGGGCCAATATCCGCAATCAGGCGGAAATATAAAATGTAGGCAAACGCGGTGCAGACCAAGCCAAGCCCTGCCATCGCCAGCCACAATCCCGTGCCACCCCAATTCGTCAAAGGTTGCCCTGCGGCGCTACTGGTACTAAGAATAAATAGCGGCATTAAAAAGACAGCAGCACCTAACTGGCTAGCAAATGCCAGCAATTTACTATCGAGCCCACCTTTTTCCGTAATCCAGCGCCGAGTCATAAAGCTCGCAACGCCATAACAAGCGGTGGCGATTAAACACGCCCCGGCACCCATCATCACCTCCGTCGTCATTTCGACCGAACCAGCTTTTGTCAACACCACGACACCGATCAAACCCAACAAGACGCCGACAAATTTTGCCAGCGTTAATTTCTCCGAAAAAAACAGAGACCCAACAATCACACCCATCAATGGGGTAGTCGCATTGAAGATGGCAGAATAGCCCGCTGGTAATATTTTTGCGGCAAAGCTATACATCGCAAACGGGATGCCAGAATTGATGACCCCCAGCGCCATCGCCGCACCGATTTTCCCTTTAAAATCCCACTTAGTCCGCATCAACACCAGAATCAACAGCAATCCGATTGCGCCAAATATAACGCGGAAAAAAGCCGTCGGCAAAGCCCCAAGAACCGGCGCGATAATGCGCATGAATAAAAAACTGGCACCCCAAATCGCGGCTAACACAATCAACCGCACGGTATCGCTCAATCTCATTCTATGGTTCCTTTATTTTTTATGTAGTCCAGATTGAGCTGTTTTATAAGCCTTACAGCCGTCCGGTCCCCAATAGGTTGCTCAGTGTGTTTATACCAAACCCGTAGCTCTTTGGTGACTTTAGCAGTTAAGGTAGATGCCACCATCATCTGAGTTATTGAGTATGGTACTTACCATACCTCAGTCAAATCTTCACCAAGAAGCCATGCCACAAGGCATCAACATCTTCGCCGTACGCGGCCCTAAACGCTTGCGAAAAGCTTTGCCCATGCTCAATTGATAGTAGAAGCTGCTTGAATGCTACCGGGTTACTGCTATGCAGATATTCAACAAAAATAGCAGCCTGTCGATAATACATGTGAGGCTTGAGATCGTATGAGGCGGCGCTCTTAGGTGTTAGCGGCGAGCCATGATTCTCCGGTGAAAAGCTGTGGCCTGTCTTGATGCTATTCAAAGCATCCTCGTTTGTAACAGTCTCCGCTCCGCCCCCGGCTGATACCCAAGTCGCCAAGCCTTCATGAAACCATCCTGGGATACTAGCCCATGACCATGTGCCCATGGTCAACGCAAGATTCAAATGAGAAAGTTCGTGTGTAACGATTCCGGGAATGCGCTCAGGTGTTGCCAGCAGCTTGGGCGATAAGTGTAGGATGCCGAAGGATACCGCACCCTCAGCGTAATCTACCGAGCCACTGAATTGAGAGAAATCTTCGCGTGAGGCATACGTACGTATGATCATTGGTTTTGTAAATACGCAGTACTGCCCTTCCTCGACAGTCCGTTGTGCCTGGTTGATAGCAGGGAGAATAACTTGGGCCAATTTCTCCGATCCCGGTTGGCATTCAATTCTTAGATCTTCAGTGCATTTATAGAATGAGGATGTTGGTAATAAATATGCGCGAGTAACTTTTGCGACAGTACATCCGCTCATACAACAAAAGCTGCAGGCAAGAGCCAAAAGATATGCAGCGACGCGACAAGCTTTGCTCATGCTGACACCTCCACTGAAAGAACTCGGCTGTGCAAGGAGTCTGTCAAGGACTTGGGTATCAACGCATCAACCCACACATCCAGCAGGCGTTGAAAATCTCTCTGAACTGCGACTAGGTCCATCAGCGTCTTTTCCGGCGTCGGGTTGATGAGGATATCCAAGCCGCTTCCGTCCGTGTCTTGATCGTGGAAGACTGAGCAAAACACCCGCGGATTCCAGGCAGGACGAGACCCGACCACGCCGCGAATCGTGGCACGGTTCGAGTGCAATATAGTTGAAGGCTTCAAGCTTTTGCTCCCACAAGCAACTCCAATTTAATGATCATTAAAAAAAATTGGCGCAATATCAAAATCCTTTTTTACTCTACGACGACGAGGACTTGTCGAATAGCCAGAAACTCTTAAATCCGGATACCTTTTTTATAAAACTAATTCTTTTAAAATCGATTAGCTTGCTTAAATTCCGTCGCACGACGGCGCGACATTTCTATTTTTTGACCATTCTTTAGCAGCATTTCCAATCCGCCAGAAGCAGTTGTAGACATCTGTTTTACAAACTGTAAATTAACGATATGTTGTCTGCTACTTCTGATAAAAATCGACGAGTCCAGTTTTTGCTCTAGCTGGTTTAGTGACCTTAAAAATAGAGGCCGTTGATCTTCAAAATACACACGTGTGTAATTCCCTTCAGACTCAAACAAAGCGATATCTGTAATGGCGACAAACCAGCAGCGTTCGCCATCCTTGATAAATAATTTCTCTTCTTGTGCGACAGTATTTTGACTCTTCTGCACATCTGCGATGTGATTTTTTTTGGAGTGAACTCTTTGTAATGCATGCGCCAACCGGTTTGCTTCTATCGGTTTTAACAAATAATCCAGCGCATTGACCTCAAACGCCCGCATGGCATAAGTATCGTAGGCGGTAGTAAAGATAATTTGAGGAATATGATCCAAGTTGCTCAATAGGTCAAAGCCAGTGCCGCCTGGCATTTGTATATCCAGAAAAACTAGCTCTGGTTTTTCTGCCTCTATCAGTTGTTGTGCCTCAATGATATTGGTGGCTTCACCGATGATACGAATATGAGGATGTGCTATTAATAGACGGCGTAATTCTGATCTGGCCAGTCGCTCGTCGTCAACAATCACGGCATTCATGCAGTGGCCTTCAATAGTTGATAGGGCAAGATCAGGGTCGCATGCACCCAATTTTCGGGCGTAATAGAGTCATCTGTGATTTGTCCAGTTTGCTCAGTGAGGGCGATACTGGCGGCATCACCAAAAATTAATTTTAACCGCTGCTCTGTATTTTTTAAGCCGAGCTGTGTTGATTTTCCGGGCAACATCAACTTGCCGTGATTGGCAACGACGATGCGTATGCTGTCGCTTTTTATTGTGGTTATGCGATGCACGGTCAGATGTATCTGGCATGGCTGGATGCTAGGCTCTACGCCATATTTGATCGCGTTTTCTATCAGGGTTTGTAATAGCATTGCAGGCACAGCGCAGTCATCTACACTCGTTTGAATTTCTTCTGTAAATAATAAGCGTTCCTCAAAGCGAATTTTTTCTATCGCCAGATAAATACGCACAGCCTCTAACTCTTGCGCCAAACGCACCGTGTCTTGCTGACCAGCCCGCAAACTATAACGCATCATGCCAGCTAATTTATCAACCATACTGGCAGCGGCAATCTGGTCTTCAAAAATTAACCCGCGCAGACTATTTAAACTATTAAAGAAAAAATGTGGATTGATTTGTGCCTGTAGTGCACGCAATTCAGCATCTTTGACATTGACTTCGAGTTGCAGTTTTTCCAGTTCAAAACGGCGGGCACGCCTGCCGGAATGTACCGCAACATAAATTGTGGTCCAGATTAAAAATACCGTCATCCAGACTGGCAAGTAATTCAGCGCGCTACTCCAGCTTCCGCTAAATAATGCAGGGCGCAATATAAAAAAGGCCGCGACGATGAGCAGTGTCTGCACGGTTCCTAGTAAGGTAATACCGGCAGTCAAGCGAAATAAAGGTATCTTGCTACTCTGACCGATACCTAAGATATGGCATAAATAATGTCGCCATAGATGGGATAGTGCTATCCCTAAGATGGAACTCCAGCCCCAAATCAAAGTAAAAGCGGTGAGATCTTTTACTTCACTTTGTCTGGAAAAATTCCAATTCACCAAAAACAGCAAGCCCCAGCCGCTGATCTGGCATAGCCAGTAGCCGTAAGCGCGCTTACCAGAATCAGGATTGCCGGAGCTAGGCTCCGGCATGAAGATCAAATTATGCTTCACTTCAAAAAACTGTCCATACGATCGAACATCCATTGCGGGTCGTCAAACATCATGAAATGGCGGGCGTTATCAGCCAGTTCAATTTTTGCCTGCGGTAACTGTGCATACTGGGTTTTAAACGTGTTTTCAATTGCAGAGCGCGGTGCATAATCGCGATACGCAATCCACGTACCAAGTACCAGCGTTGGTGCTTTAATTTTGCTGATATCTTGCCGCATATCTTGGGACATCATTTCATACATGGCATTTGCAACAGCTGTCTGGTCGGATTTTTCGCTCCAACTGATGACACGCTCCACATCCGCTGGTTTACTCACCATACTGACAGCAGCTTGCCGCCGCATTGTAGCCCGGCTGGCATCGTCGCTGTGCAGCATACTATTACGCATATTGCTGGCCATTTCTTCTAACTGCGGTGTGGTAATGCTTGGCATTTGTGTGGCGCCGAGCGCTGGCAGAGAATCTACAATCACGACCTTACCAACCGCAGCCGGATAATCACTGGCTAATTTTAAGGCTAAAAAACCACCTAAACTATGTCCGACTATCACTGGCTGTTGTAACTTATTAGTGATGATGTAATTAGCGAGCTGCTCTTCGGCTTGTTTGATCAATGGGCCATCGGTTGCTGGTGCGCCTGCAAAGCCTGACAGTGTCAGTACGATACAACGATATTGGCCAGAGTAATGCGCGACCGTATCGTCCCAAACTGCACCTGAAGAGGCTAGTCCGGGAATCAAAATCATTGGTTTGCCCTGACCAGTGATATTGACTTGAAACGCGGATTTACTTGCTTGCTGCGTGCTTGTCTTGCTATCTGCCTGATCGGCATATACCGGACTGATCGCGAGCGTACTTGTGCATAAACTGATGAGCGCGACACCAGCGAGTTTGGCTGTAAGACTGGCTATAATTTTTGCCTTAGGTGTCGTGTTCAGTGGTGTAGTAAGTGTTGTAGCAGCTACTATTGCAGATGATGTCAAAGTGGTTTTCATAATTTGTTTCCTCCAGTGACATCATCCTAATTTGATCGCAAGGCCGATTCCAGCGATTTGGGATGAGTGGTCAGCTTTGAGGATGAATGGCGCGGTTTGTTAGCAAACTCAGCCAACGGTCGCTGCCATCGACATCGCTGATGACGCTGGCGAAATCGGTGACGGTACGGGCGGCACGTTCTAGTAATTGGATATCGGCTTCGTGCTGACGGGCGACGTGAGGGTCTTCTAAGAATAAAATCCGGCGGATTTGTTTATCTAATACCAGTTCGGCAATTTGCGCATCACCGCCCAACGGGCCGGACAAAAAGGGTTTGACCCAGTTTTCACCGGCGTCTTTGCCTTTGACTTTTTGCGCTAATTGATTCAGTAAGCCGCCTGTCGTGCCGGTGGCATAACGATAGCTAAACTGGTCTAACAGGGCGAAATGTTTTTCGGCCAAAGTGAGCATACGGTTTTTCATCGCGTCATGGGCGATCAGAGCGATCCCTTCGCCGTCAAACTTAAAACTGGCATTGAGCGAAGTATCAATCGGCTTGCCGATGGCACAGGCTTCTAACTCCAGCCATTCTCTGGCGGCGGCCAGGGTCGCTAAAAAAGGTTTGCCGTGGATGACGCATTGACGTTTTAACGCCAATGCCTCCGGAAAAATAGAGGATGGATCGACCGGATCAATCAGATAAATGACAGCGTCCACCGTACGTGCCGGATCACGATCAACCACGCGCGATACCAGCTTCATCAAACCGCCTTCACGTCCGTAGGGGAAGCGTTCGTATTGTGGGCAAGAGTCAATCAAACCATGCGTCAGGATGGCATCCAGAGTGCGGCCAACGACAATCATTTCTGGCTGGAGTTGGTGTAGCGCGGACCTTGCGCCGCGCAATAATTGCACCAAAGCGGAATCAGCGGCGTCTTGATGGCTGCGGTTAGCGATCAAGCCAATACGCATGGGTTTTGCTGAAGTGTTCAGGGTGTTGAATGTACTAAATGTACTCATGAAGTAGTCCGGCAAATACGTTTAATCTGGATGAAGAACTAGCGTGATTTAAATATACTCCCCATTATTTATTATGAAATAGCCGTATTGTCCAATAATCTTATGGACAATTAAAAAATACATACCAGGAGTATATTTTAGTTCGTTTTTAAAATGACGCTGTGATCGATGGCAAAACCATAGACAAAACCGATCGCCTACAAGCGGAATTACTTTTTAGTTTTACTTTTCTTTAGCGTGATGAAAATGATCCTGCCAGGACAATAGCTGTTCAGCTGGCATAGGCTTGGCGAAGAAATATCCTTGCACCTGATCGCAGCCCAGCGCCTCTAGTTCAGCCAGCGTTTCTGGTGTCTCTACTCCCTCAGCAACGACGGGCAGACCAAAGTTATGCGCTAGGTCAATGATGCTTTGTACGATCTGTTTGTCTTGTATGGAATTGCTCATACCATGCACAAACATGCGATCAATTTTTAACTCATCAATGGGAAAGCGGCGCAAATACGCGAGCGAAGAATAGCCAGTGCCAAAGTCATCTATCGACAAATGGAAGCCGAGTTTTTTCAGCTCAAACAGCAAGTCGGTGCTGTGTTCAATATCATGAATAAATGCGCTCTCGGTAATCTCTAAACCAATCGCAGAGGCAGGCACATCCCAGACGCTTAATACGCGCTGCAAAATTTGTGGCAACTGCTCCAACTCAAGCAGACGTGTGGATAAATTCACCCAAATTAAAATCTCATGACCGGCTGCTTTCCAATTACAGTATTCACGCATGACCGTATTTAATACCTGCAAGGTCAGTGCTTCTATCATGCCGCTGCGCTCTGCTGCATCAATCAAAATATTGGTAGGAACACTGCGGGGATGGTCGTAAGGCCAACGCACTAAGGCCTCGATAGACACCATGCGGCGAGTGACTAAATCGACCTTGGGCTGGTACACCACCATCAAGCTGTTAGCGTTCAACACTTCGCCTAGTATTTTGGGCAAGTCGGCAGCGATAACATCATTGTTATCTTCCGTCGCCGCCATCAAAAATTTGAGATTGGCCGCGTGCGCATGTTTTTGTGCATTGTCTGCTGTACGCAGCAAAGCCAGCGCAGAGAGGGTGTGCATGGGTGCGCAGGCAATACCAATGCTGGGCATCAAAAATACGGTGTGCTCATTGACCCGCAATGGAGTACTGAGTTCACCTAACAAACGATGCACCGCAAGGATGGCGAGCGCTTCGGATGAAAGTTGCGGCAGAATAAACCAGCATTCGTTTTCATTGACGAAGACGAATTTATCTTTGCTACGTAAAACCGGATGTACACGAACCAGAAATTGGCGCTTTACCTCATCGGCGTATTCATCCAGTAGCAGCGCAGCAATCCGCTCTGAACGTTGTAGCGACATGACTAAGACAGCGACCGAAGAAGTCTCGCTAGCGGAGGCGATCACCGTTTGCAATTCTGAGAAGAAGGCACCGACCGACAGTAACTCCGATGAAGATGGAGACTGGGGTTGAGGCTGCGGTTGAGATGAGACTGGTGGTGTAACAGCTGGCGGCAACATGGATGTACTCTAAAAATTGGGGGCAAACTACTGATGAACTGTCAATATGCTGCCCATCTACGACCTTTAAACTCATGCTAAGACGACGACTATCTTATGACGTTCTTCGTCTCACCCCTGATAAAAATCTCTGCAAGCCAGACCATACGCACCGTCTGGCAAACCGCGCAAGATCTTCATTCTCTCATTTTCTTCCGTATATTCTTGTAACATCAAATCGAGTAAGTTTGGTTTTGCCAACAAACTTTTATCAGCAGCCGTAAGTAGCAACACTTTTGGCTCTAGTCTGCGAATTTTATTATGCTCCAGCACAATCCCAACCTCACCTGTCGATAGTTCTATCATGCTGCCAACCGGAAAAATCCCCACAGCCTGAACAAACTCCTCAACTAACGGTGCATGCAATTGCACTCCCGCCTGTTTGAATAATTCTTTCATTGCATCAAAAGCCGAGCGGGTAATGTCGTAAGGACGTGCGGAAGTCATTGCGGCAAAACTATCTGCAATCGCGGCCATACGCCCAAAAATACTGATCCCGCCACCAGACAAGCCATACGGATAACCGCTGCCATCCAGACGTTCATGATGCTCGCTGATCCCTAGCATGACGTTAGGTGTTAGCGGTTCTTTGCTGACAAGAATATCAATACTGGCGGCAACGTGAGTACGCATTAATATGTTTTCATCGTCAGATAACTTGTCTGGTTTTTTCAACAAAGTATCGGGTAATTCCAGCTTGCCGATATCAAGCAATAAGCCAATCAAACCTAGCTCGGTTAACTGCTGGCGAGAAAACCCTAAATGACGACCCAGCGTCATCATATAGATAGCGACTTTTAAACTGTGTGTGTAGGTGCTGGTATCTTCTGCATGCATGCGCACCAGCCACATCAATGCAGATGGATTAGCAATCACGCTTTCGCTCAATAACTGCACCGTAGGCTGAATCTCTTCTAACGCAATGCTGTGATCGTTTTGGATATCGGAGGATAATTTTTTTAATACATCGTCAGCTTGCCTGATGCCAGACCGAGCATAACTAAGTTCCTCCTGAATCGGTATTTCACTTTGATACACAACCAGCGGAATTGAGCTTGGCAAATAATCGCGTTTGCGTTTGCGCGCGGCTAATTTACGAAAATTTTTACCGCGCTCATGGGTTTTATTCTGCTGTTGCTGCAAACGCCAGTTTTGCCAGCGTTCAAGCCAGCTCAGCGGAGCAAAGACGACGTCACGCGGATATAAATTAGCGATTAACTGGGTAAACTGGGGAGTTGAACTTGGGGTTAATTTGCTAGTCCGATCAGCCCGTCCGTTTGAGGTATTTTTACCACCTGATTTTTGTGAATTACTACGCTCTTTGGAGGCATAGCGTAAGTAGTATGGCTTCGGTTGCTTGCTGCTGCCCGACCGTTTTTTGGAGCCACCTCTTACGCTGATAGACTTATCAGGACGTTTGAATATGGCATCCAGCCAACCCCAGAAAGATTCCAACATACCAGGAGACTCAGAAAGGTCATTTTTGCTGTCTGATGTACTGTTTGTTTTTACGTTCGATTTGCCCGCACTATTGCTTGCGGCGGGTTTATCACCTGCAATTAATTTGGCAGTGTCGGATTGTGTTGGCAACTCATGCAGGCTATCCCAAGGCAAATGCAATAGAGATGAGGGACTACTGCGTCTGGGATCGATCACGACCTCACGTACCAGTGATTGCAGTGTCGTTAAATCCAGCATTTCTGTGAGCAAAAAACCTTGCAACATGAAAGGTGAATTGACCCAAGGCCGATCTAACTCAGAGATAAACATCCCTAAACGCAGATCGTCAATACTGACTCGCAGTGACTGGCTTAATTTTTTTTGCTGTTGGGTCACGAAACAGTATTGAGCTAAGTAAGTAGAGTAAATTAAATAAGATTTTATTAAGCCCATCGAAGATGTGAACTTATTTTTGCCCATCATAGCGGGACTTAGTTAAAAAAACTACCGTTGCAAGGTGTAAATAAAAATCCCACAACAAAGTGGGATTTTATTCACAAAAAAAACCTGTTTTAGTCTAAAAAGAGACGCTTTATCTATTTATAAATCACCCAGCCTAAGTCGATATCAATAATCACATCAGTCCTAGCGCGGTTAATAACTACTCATCCATCGCAGGCAATATCTGCACCTGCAAGGCGCTGGCTTCTACTTTTGTATGATAAATCTTATGGGTGGCTTTGATAAAGTCACTATCTTTCGCTTCAAAAATATTCGGTACATACGTCTGTGGATTTCTATCCACAAACGGGAACCAGCTTGACTGTACTTGCACCATGATGCGATGACCGCGCTGGAAAGTATGGAGCACGTCATTAATACCAAATTTTACTTTGGTGACCTCATTTGGCACAAACGGTTTGGGACTGGAAAAACTATCCCGGAAGCGCGCCCGGAATGGTTCGCCCCGCACCAGAGTTTGTTGCCCGCCACGATTAATATCGCCTTCTGCTATCGGCATCTCGGCGGGATTGACATCAATCAGCTTGACCACAAAATCAGCATCGGTACCGGTGGTACTGACAAACAAATCTGCCGTCAATGGTCCGGCAATCGTGACATCACGTTCCAACACATCAGTCTGATACATCACCACGTCTGGACGACGGGAGGCAAAACGCTGATCCGCCGCCACATATTGATTGCTCCAATTGGTAGAAATCTCGGTGGTATAAGGCACTGGTTTGGCGGGATCACTGACGTACTCATCAAACTTGGTGTTAGTACTGCTGCTGGCGTCTAAAGTTGATGTAGAGCTAGAAGCGGACATCGCCTCGTCAGCAGGTGCTTTAAAACTGAGCTTGCCGTTGGATTGGAAATACAGCGACTTGCTTTCTGTATTTTTAGGTGGCCATGCGTCAAAGCTACGCCAGCGGTTGGCACCGGTTTCAAACATCCATGCTTCGGACAAATTAGGCTTGTCGCCACCCTTTAAATGGTATTTAAAAAAAGCGAATTCAACCGGCTGATAACTCAGCGCGGTCTTAAAACCAAAGTTAGCGTCACCCACTTTATCGCCATCACCACGGGTCCAGCCGCCATGTGTCCATGGACCAATCACGATGCTATTGCTGATGCCAGGATTTTGTTTTTCGATGGCTTTATAGGTTTGTAAGGGACCATATAAATCCTCGGTGTCGTACCAGCCACCGACCGTCAGTACCGCAGCTTTAATATTTTTCAAATGCGGTAACAAATTACGGCTTTGCCAGTAGGCATCGTAATTAGGGTGTTGAATAATCTCATTCCAATACGGGATTTCATTTTTAAAATATTTAGGATTCGCGTTGGACAGCGCACCTAAGTCGATAAAAAACTGGTAGCCGTCTGGCGTGCCATAAGGGAATGGTCTAGACTTATTCAGGTCTGTTGGCACAGGCCGTGGTTTGCCAAAACTACTAAAAAATCCAAATGCCATCTGCAAGTTGAAAGCGCCGTTACGATGCATATCATCGCCACGGAACCAGTCTGCAATCGGTGCTTGTGGTGATACTGCTTTTAAGGCCGGGTGCGAGTCAATCGCACCTGCCGAGGTATAAAAACCCGGGTAAGAAATACCCCATTGACCAACCTTGCCATTGTTGTTGGGGATGTGTTTGATCAGCCAGTCAATGCTGTCATATGTGTCGGTGCTCTCATCAAAATCGGTCTTGGTTTTATTCTCTATGTGTGGCCGCATATTGACATAGTCGCCTTCTGACATCGTGCTGCCACGCACGTCCTGGAACACAAAAATAAAACCTTCTTTTTCATATTCTGCTGTGGAGCCCAGGGCTTTTTTATAATTCTCACTGCCATATGGCGCAACTGAATACGGCGTACGTTGCATCAACAAGGGATAGCGCTTGCTGCTGCTGGCATCGTTGGGAATATATACCGCAGTAAACAAGCGTTTGCCGTCACGCATAGGGATGCGATATTCAAATTTGCTATAGTTTTTCCGGATGTAGTCGCTACGCTGCTTTAGCTGTTCTGCTTTGGTCTGCTCGGCCTTATTGTCAGCTCTGTTATCGGCGTCACCAGGCGCTTGTTCGTTTGTATTTGATGCGTAACTACTGAGGTTGGCGGTAGTTGCATAGCTGCTGATATGCGCAGTGCCTACAGTCACAACAGCGCCTATCAAACCGCTCCTCATCAAAAGCGATACCAATGGTGATTTGCTCATAGTCTTTTCTTTATTGTGGATTTTGAGAACAGTTTATGCAGGCTGAATGGACAAGCTGAACAATCACAAGTTCCCGTGTGCCAAACCAATTGCAGCATAGTGTTGTTGAATAATGCGGAGTCAGAATCGGGATGAGTAGGTGCTACAGTTTGTCAGGATCAAAGTCCGGCAATCCTGGCTCGATCTGACTCAGACTATCCGCCCCTTTTGCCTGGGCTAACACCAAGGCCTGGCGCGCCCGTTCTAACATTACTTCGGCGCTGTCGCCTTGTGCATTGGTCGTAAGCCCTGTGCAAAACGTGATGTTGAGATCAGGCGCAATGCTGTTCCAGTCTACCGCCGCATAGGTTTTTTTTAAGCGGGTAATCGCTTTAACGCTTTGGTCTATCCAGGTGGTTGGCATGACGATCGCAAATTCATCTGCATTAGTGCGACCAAAAGAATCCAGCGTGCGCAATAGTAACTGCGCCTCATCCGTTAATTTTCGCAATACTTGGACGGCGACACTACGACCTTGTTGGTCCATGATTGCTTGAAAATTATCCAGCTTGATCAGCGCTACGGTAAAAGTGTGGCCAGTACGATGCGATCTCGCCAGCTCGTCATTTAGCCGATCAACCAGGGCTGAGCGTTTTAACGCCCCCGTCAACGGGTCGTGCCGGGTCATGCGCTCTAGATGCGACAAAACGGTTTCCAGCACGGGCAAAACATCTTCTGTTTCGGCACCGGTTTTCAGGCTATGGATCGCCTGGGACAATTTAAGTTGGGCATTGCGGTCGTTGGGGTTGTCAATAGCCATTGGCATTCCTGATCTTTACATCTAATTTGGTTTGATGATGTATTTGATTACATGAGTCAGACGATAATAGCCTCACTCTACCATTTTGATATTTTCTGTCAGCAATTTTCTATGTCTGCTTTGCCTCTTTTTAATTTTCCGGCCTCGCCCTGTCAGCGACTGGAAAGCCGCTTCTTCGCCGATCTAGAGGTGTGGATAAAGCGCGATGATTTGCTACATCAGCAAGTCTCAGGCAATAAATTCCGTAAATTGAAGTATCCGCTACAAGCTTTAGCGGGGCGTTCGCCTTGCATGGTAACGATGGGTGGCCCTTGGTCAAACCATCTGCACGCGACTGCCCACGCCGCTGCGTTGTTGGGCTGGCGTACGATTGGTTTAGTCCGTGGCGCCCCAGAAATGCAGTCGGCAACGCTAGATGATTGTCGCCAACTGGGTATGCACATCGTCTGCGTGACGAGAGAGGAATATCGCCAGTTGCGCCAGCCAGACGATCGCTGGCGTCAGCATTTGCCAGCGCCATATTTTGCTGGGGCAGATTATGTCTGGCTGCCAGAAGGCGGTAGTAGCGCGGCAGCTTTACATGGCGTAGCAGAATTGGTGGACGAGGCCATTGACCAGATCAGATTCATCCCGGACAGCATCGTACTCGCTTGCGTCGCGGGTGCAGCCATGTCCAGATATCTTGGCAAGATTGCGCGTGCCAATCCTACTATTATTTCTAGTTGTGGATATTTTACATACCGAGTTATACGCGTCTGTAAAATTTCTCTCGGTCACCATTGAAACGGAGAGAATTTGCAGGTGGGACAATATAAGGGTATTTTTTTCCCATTCCTCATTAACAAAGAGCCAGACCGGAATTGATTCACGGTCCATTCAGCGGAGCTACCATCGGAGAAAAGTATTTCTCCACTTGCGTAACATGGCGACCAATCGAGAGTATGGTGAAGGTCATCTTCCCTGATTATTTTTGCCTGGCTCCAGTATTGCCGCAGTCTGGCCTGGCTTAGCAAGAAGTTATCGCAAACGACAGCGTTATCTTGCTCAACGGGTGATTTAGCAGCATTTTTTAGGATGCTTATTTTGCTAACTCTCCCCAATTTCAACGGACATAATGCTGGTTCAAACTCAGATCCTTTGGTGCATTGACCCGCTGCAGCGACAGGTTCTGTCGTAACATATGCAACGAAGAAAAAAACAATCAAAAGTACACGTATTACCATTTGGCTGTGCTCGCTTCAGTTGGGTTTTTTCTAGAAACATCGGGATGTCTAAAAATTTCGCTGGTCTGTATTTCTAAAAGGGCGCTCAACTCACTCACTAACCATTGTAAAGAAGTATTTTGATCTTTATTTACTGTTCTATAGACTTGATTTTGCTCGTTTACTTTACCTCCCGCCGGAGACGTTGCCTCACCGACTATCTCTATCCCTATGCTGTCTTGGTTTGATGGAAACCTATTAGGAAAATCCTTTGCCATTTCACGTTTGTTTTCACCGCTTGGACGAAAATGTTGTAGCTGTTTCAACTCAATAGGTGTGCAGCGCTTTTCCCATATGCATCGTGATTTTAATTTTCCGACGTGCCAAGTTTGTTGATAAATTGACGCGGTTTGATAAATGCGTCCATCAATATCGATCAAAAAATGTGCGCCATTTGCAGAGGGTTTTTTATAGCTATCGATTGACGATTGCGCTGTAGCGCCACCAGTCTGATGCACAATGATGCCGTTTATCGTCTTTAATTTCCCTCGCTCAATACTTTTACTTCTGGCTTTTGTGACGCGACGATCAACAACCATGCCATCTAAATCAATCAATAAATGCATTTCTCACCTCTTTGAGGATAATGAATTTGACTAAGCAAACCTGCCGTTTATCGAGCGTAAAGCAAACGACAAATAAGTCAATTAAAAATATAGCAATAAAGATAATTATGTCATTTATACTGGTTCGAGTTATATATATCTGAATCACCACTCTGCAATTTTCTATGTCTGC
The DNA here is from genome assembly GCF_040544445.1 of Undibacterium sp. GrIS 1.8. Lineage (NCBI taxonomy): Bacteria > Pseudomonadati > Pseudomonadota > Betaproteobacteria > Burkholderiales > Oxalobacteraceae > Undibacterium > Undibacterium sp. GrIS 1.8. The sequence continues at coordinate 208,031 of NZ_JBEONQ010000001.1, forward strand.
TTTGCCTCTTTTTAATTTTCCGGCCTCGCCCTGTCAGCGACTGGAAAGCCGCTTCTTCGCCGATCTAGAGGTGTGGATAAAGCGCGATGATTTGCTACATCAGCAAGTCTCAGGCAATAAATTCCGTAAATTGAAGTATCCGCTACAAGCTTTAGCCGCACGTTCGCCTTGCCTGGTAACGATGGGCGGCCCTTGGTCAAACCATCTGCACGCGACTGCCCACGCCGCTGCGTTGTTGGGCTGGCGTGCGATTGGTTTAGTCCGTGGTGCCCCTGAGGTGCAGTCGGCAACGCTAGATGATTGTCGCCGACTGGGTATGCACATCGTCTGCGTGACGAGAGAGGAATATCGCCAGTTGCGCCAGCCAGACGATCGCTGGCGTCAGCATTTGCCAGCGCCATATTTTGCTGGGGCAGATTATGTCTGGCTGCCAGAAGGCGGTAGTAGCGCGGCAGCTTTACATGGCATAGCAGAATTGGTGGACGAGGCCATTGACCAGATCAGATTCATCCCGGACAGCATCGTACTCGCCTGCGGTACAGGCGCAACCCTGGCGGGCGTATTGGCAGGGTTGCGCGGACGCAGTCAGGCTGTGGGGATTGCGGTTTTAAAGAACGCCGACTACCTGCATGCCGATATCTCTCGTCTTCTACAACAGGCAACCTATCCGGCTCACACCAATTACCAATTACTTACCGGTTACCATCAAGGCGGCTACGGCAAAGCACCGCCAGCGCTGCGCCAGTTTTGTAGCGAATTTTCGCAAGAAACCGGCATAGCTATCGAACCGGTTTACACCGGAAAAGTATTTTACGCGCTGATGCAAATGGCACAGTCAGGTGAGTGGCGAGGCGGTCGCCGGGTCTTGGTATTGCACACAGGCGGCTTGCAAGGCGCCCGTGGTTTTGCGTAAGTCCTGCAAGTTGTATTTTTACATACTAGATGGGTGTATGAGTTAAAAACCGCATATTGCCCAAGTTTTACATGGATAACTAAAAATACTCCCCTAATTCTTAAATTATTAGCTTTATAAAATGAATAAAATCCTGATCCTCGGCTATGTCTGGCCGGAACCTCGCTCCTCCGCTGCCGGTAGCCGGATGATGGAGTTGATTACGCTGTTTCGCGCCCAGAATTGGGAGGTGTTATTTGCCTCTGCTGCCGCCTTATCCGAGCACCGTGCTGATTTGGCGGCGTTGGGCGTGGCGAAAAAAAGTATCGCGCTCAACTGTGCTACTTTTGATAGCTTTATCGCTGCTTATCAGCCGGATATGGTGTTGTTTGACCGGTTTTTTACGGAAGAACAGTTCGGCTGGCGGGTGGAGGCGATATGCCCCGATGCTCTGCGCGTATTGGACACGACCGATCTGCATAGCCTGCGGGATGCGCGGCATCAGCTGTTAAAAGCGACCCAGCATCATTACCGCAATGAGGCCGAGCGTTACCAGGCTAGTCCTGTATTAGCCTCGCCAGAGGCATTGCGTGGAGAAATGGGCGGAACGCATGGAAATCAAGGCATCGCGCAACGTGAAATTGCCGCAATTTATCGCTGCGATCTGACCTTGATGATCTCCGATGCGGAGATCAATTTGCTGCAACAGCAGTTTGGCGTTCCCGCCATGTTATTGCATCACTGCGCCTTGATGCTGATGCCCTCATCTGCAGCGCATCAGGCACGGCCAACATTTGAACAGCGGGCACATTTTTTCAGCATCGGTAATTTTCGCCATGCGCCCAACTGGGATGCGGTGCTATGGTTAAAACATGCTTTGTGGCCAAAAATCCGTGAGCAATTACCCGATGCACAATTGCATGTAGCCGGCTCGTACCCGCCACCTAAAGCCACAGCCTTGCATCATCCTAAGCAAGGTTTTCATGTGGTGGGCTGGGTAGCGGACGCACATCAGGCCATGTTGCAGGCGCGTGTCTGCCTGGCACCTTTGCGGTTTGGTGCGGGGATTAAAGGCAAACTGGCAGATGCGATGGCATGTGGTACGCCAAACGTGACGACCGCGATTGGGTGCGAAGGTATGCAGGGCGATTTACCTTGGGGCGGCGCACAGGCAGATGATGCAGTCTCGTTTGCTAATGCCGCCGTGGCGCTGTATCGGGATCAAGCCTTATGGCAGCAGGCGCAAGCAAATGGCGACCGGATTTTGCAACTACGCTTTGATCGTGACGTCATCGCGGCAGCTTTATTAGATCGCTTGCAAGAGGCTTATCAACAGCGGGCGGCGGGACGGCAGGCCAATTTTGTGGGCAGCATGTTGCGCCATCATCACCATAAAAGTACCCAATACATGTCGCAATGGATTGCCGCAAAAAATCAACTTTTGGCATTGGAGCCTGTCGCGCCTGATCAGGCTGACAATGCTGGGTAATTTACGCCAGTGACGCCAGTTAGGTGCCTGTTGGAAGGCTACGGGAAGCGTCTAATAACGATATTCATCCACCAGATGTTTATGAAAACTATATTTAGTCCCGCCTTGTAAAACATCAATCAGTTTTTTAGCATTGGCGGCAGAAATAAAAATATCTGCTACCCCATCTTTGACGCGGAATTTAGTCGCCGGACTAAGGATATTGTTGGGCTTGATCGTCAGGTGACGGATGATTTTGGCTTTCTCATTGCAGATCAAAAAATGACATTCTTTTTTGAAATTAGCTAAAGGAATGTTTAACCACCAACCTTCATCGGCGACATAGCGCACAACTTGCGAGAACTGGGTATTGCTGTCATTGAGCAGCTTGACTTGTAGCGAGTCATTGGCGATTTGTATAGCTTCGGATTTGTTCATGATAGGTTGGGATTAAAAGTGTCGTGATTTGCGCAAGGATACACGTTGGCTAGCTCAGACTTGGAACAATTATCGGGAGAGCCAGAAATTTTTTAGAAATGAGCGCAAAGTAGTTTGCATGCGAAGCTTGGAATTTGCTTTGATTTAGCTCTGATTCGGTTTTGGTTTTGCCTTAATTATTGCAAATGGTCAGTTAGCTGCCGCCAAGCTTTTTCATACCCTTTGTTGTCAAAACATTCAGGAGATCTTCACTATGTCACTATTTAATACATCCTTTTCATTATCCAAACTAACCTCGCTCCCATTATTGCTGGCCGGTTTGTTATCGTTCTCATCCGTCTATGCAGCCGAGCGGACTTTTTTTGAAGCACCATCGGATAACGCCGAAGTTACCTCGCCGTTTAAAGTCAAATTTGGTCTAGAGGGCATGAAGATCGCTCCGTTGGGTGATATGACCGCGAAAACTGGCCATCATCATTTGATCATCGACGGCGGCGCTATCCCTGCCGGTACTTCTGTCCCTATGGACGCGACGCATATTTTCTATGGCAAGGGTCAGACCGAAACCGAACTGACTTTGCCTCCAGGCAAACACACCCTGACTCTGCAATTTGGCAACGGTGCACACCAGTCTTATGGACCGGAGATGAGTAAAACCATCACCGTGACCGTATTGCCTGCTGCCAAGTAAATAAGCTCAGCCTATACCCCCAAGCTGAGCAGTAAGTAACAGAATACTGTTTGCAATAAATATACTCCAATAGAGTATATTTTAATCGTCCATATAAAATATGGAGAAAAGGCGCAGTTCATCGTATTTAAGTAGGGAGTATATTTAATATTAGGTCTACACCAAGATTGCGCCTTCGATTTTTTGCTAAAACGAAGGCGCATTTTTTTAACTTTGCGGTGTTCTAGGTTGCTCTATGCTGCCAATTAGTTGGTCTATTCGGGTCTACTTTGGTCTATTCATGTCTGAGTTAATCCAATCAATAGATTGCTTAATTCGCGTCAACGCTGGTTTCAGGCTTTTTAACGCGATCACTTGATTGATCACTTAATTCATCGCTCAGTTCATCACCATCTGGCTTGAGCAAAGCTTACCAATCGCTGTACTATTAAGTGCTATTGCAAAAAAAGCCTCGTGCTTTAGTCTTTTGCCTCATATCGTTTATCCCAATTTCTAGGTTACTAATTTGTATAGTTATATCGCCATGGATATGTTTGTTCCCAATGAGGATGTTACTCATTGGGAGGAACAACTCCCACTTCTAAATGGCAGCCAACGCTTGACGATGTTGGTGGCATTAGCTTGGCAATTTCGCCAGCGCGATACTAACTATTCACTGCAACTGGCAGATCAGGCCGACCAACTGCTGGTCACTTTTTCTTCAGGGGATATTGATCACCGCGAGTTAGCACGATTACGGGCACGCTTGCTCTTAGTGCGAGCGGAGGCCAAATGGTTGATGGCCAAGTTTACAGAAGCTGAGCAAATAGTCGCGGATGCCTTCCGGATATTTTTAGCTATTGACAACGACGATGGAAAAAAAGGCTGCTGTGATGTGCATTACCTGCTCGCCTCAATCGCGCTGGCGCGGGGTGACAGAACGCTATTAGTCGCTGAACTGGAGCTGGCGACAATCGCTGCATTGGCCGCCAACGATGCTGAGCGCGAGGTGATGGCGCAGTCTTTTCTTGCGACGCAAACCGCCTTAAGCAACTTGACTCTAGCGCAGGAGCGCTGGGGTGACAAGTTTCAGTCAGCAATGCTGGATACGCGTCAGAATATTGTCGGCTGTGCCTGTGATTTTTTGAGTATAACCGCAGCGTTGTCTAGCGATTTCGGGCAAGCGATTACTTACGGCATTCAAGCCTATGGGAACGCGCTACAAACTGGCCAAATCCGTCGTGCAGTCATCTTAACGACGAATATCGGCGATGCTTTCAACAGCCTGAACGACCATCAAGCCGCATTACAGTGGATGCAGATCGGACACGATCTGGCGATGCCGACTAACTGGCCGGGCAGCGTTGGCAGTTGCCTGATGCAAATGGCAGAAACCATGCGGCGTCTGGGTCGTCTGGAGGCAGCCAAAGAATTGTTAAGCGATACCATCGCGATCCTGGCACCGATGTCAGAGTCGCGCATGTACATGATGGCGCTACGTTACCTGAGTGATTTATCGCTGGATTTGGGGGACTATCAACAGGCGCTGGACAGTTTTCGCTTGCTGCAAGAAAAAGCTGATGTCCGTGATCAGTTTGATTTTAGAATCGGTGCACGGCGCGGGCAAGCGCATGCCTTGTCGATGCTGGGTCAGCCTGCCGATGCGTTGGCGATTGCCGAGCAGGCACTCTTGCTGGCGCGGCATAGTCAGGACAGTTATCGCCGGATAGACGTATTGCGGGTATTGGCCGCGATTCATATGCGGCATCACTTGCCGCCACCGCCTGACATGCAAGAGGCCAGCGCAGCACTGCATTATTTAAAGCGCGCATTAGATATTGCCAGCAATATCACTGGCTATACTATTTCTGGTGAACTGCTGGAAGAAGTAGCGGACGCCCAGGCAGAAATTGGTAATTTTGAAGATGCATTTGGGCTTGGCAGACTTGCTATCGCCGCGCGCGAAAAAATTCATAATCAAGAAGCCAGTAACCGCGCGACCGCCATGCAACTTAGTCACCAGACTGAGCGCATGCGCGCTGAAAGCGAACACTTGCGGCAGTTGGCAGATGCTGAGGCAGAGCGCGCCGAAGTGCTGCGACAATCCAGCAAAATTCTGGAGCGCCTGGGGATGATCGGGCAAGAGATCACCGGTAGTTTAGACGCCAATGCGGTCTTCCAGGCGCTCAACCGCCACGTCCACGGCCTGCTGCATGTCACCGCGTTTGTCATCTATATTATGGACGCCGATCAGCAAAGTATGACCTCCGCCTTTGGTGTAGAAAACGGTGAGCCGATTGCGCATGATACGGTATTGATGTCGAGCGAGATTTCGCACTCTGCACGCTGTATCAAAGAACGTAGCGAGATTCTGGTTGAGATATCGCCCGACGAAGACAATCCAGGTTTACTCCCTGGCACCGAACCGGTATTAAGCACATTATTTGCCCCGTTGATGAGTGCGGATAAGGTACTCGGCGTGATGACCATACAGTCCTCCAGACAACATGCGTATGGCGAAAGAGAGCGCATGATCTTTCGTACCCTCTGTGCTTATGGCGCGATTGCGCTTGCCAATGCAGATGCGTACCGGCGCCTGACCCAGACCCAAGAACACTTAGTGGCACAAGAAAAATTAGCCGCGCTAGGTGCCTTGGTGGCAGGTGTAGCGCATGAGTTAAATACCCCGATTGGCAATTGCCTGCTGGTGGCCAGCACCTTGCAAGACAACACGACTGATTTACTCAGTAAACTCAATCAGCAAAATTTGCGCCGCTCAGATTTAGTGGCGTTTTGTGAAGATGCCAAAACCTCTTCAGAGATCATGATGCGCGGTCTGAGCAGTGCCGCTACCTTGGTCAGCAGTTTTAAGCAAGTCGCCGTTGACCGCACCTCAGAGCAACGTCGTCCGTTTGAATTACATCAGGTATTACACGATATTATTGCGACCTTAAATATTCGTATCGGCCACGCTGGTCACACCATATTGTCGGACGTACCGCTGATGATACGGATGGATAGTTATCCGGGTTCTATAGGTCAGGTGATTACGAACTTAATTGAAAATTCTATTTTGCACGGCTTTGATCATGGCAAGCCTGGCATCATGCGTCTGGCAACATCACAACCAGATCCGCATCGGGTTTTAATCCATTTTTCTGATAATGGTGTCGGTATAGCGGAAGAGAATTTGAAGCGGATTTTTGATCCGTTTTTCACCACCAAGCTTGGGCAAGGCGGTAGCGGTTTGGGATTAAATATTTGCTACAACATCGTCACATCGATTTTACAAGGACAACTTACCGTCAAGAGCAAGCTGGGAGAAGGCTCAACTTTTTATCTGGATTTGCCATTGGTCGTACAAAAATAAATATTCGTGACAAGCTATGAAAAAATAAAGGGCTACGAAAAATCGTAGCCCTTTATTTTTATCGAATTCAAACTCAGTAGCGTTGTCGCTAAGCTGTTGCAACTAAGTTTGAACAAGGATCAGGCAAATTTGCCTGGCTTGCGTGGTGACTTTGAAGGCGATTTTGACGGTGCTTTGCCGCCATCTGCTGCGCGTCTAGGAGCTGCACTTGCTGACTTAAAGGCAGACTTAGATTCAGGCTTGTCTGCCGCATAAGCAGTTTTCTTCGCTGCCGGTTTTGGAAAAGTCTCCGGTCTGTCACCGCTTGCTTCGCTGATGTCTAACTGCTTGCCTGCGACCCACACGGTTTTCAGATGCTTTAAGATTTCTTTCGGCATGCCTTGTGGTAAATCGATCAGGCTGTAACTGTCAAAAATATCGATGCGGCCAATCAGCTTGGCTTCTACCCCAGATTCATTGGCGATGGCGCCGACAATATTGCTTGGTGTGACGGCATGCTCACGACCGACTTCAATCCGGTAGCTTTGCACGGGTAATTGCACTTTGGCCGGACGATCTTTTTTGGATTTGGCTGGACGATCTGCGGCATCACCAAAACGCTCGGCAAGATTCTCTTCTTTCTTATCGGCATAGGCTGCGCGCTCGACGGCAGCAGTGAGTTTGCTGTCGGGTGTTGCGCGTGGCTTAGTTAGTTTTTCATGCGTTGGCTTTTCATACGCTGGTTTTTCGTATGCTGCATTTGTGCTGTTGCCACTATTACCGCCAATGCCGCGATCAGCACTGATGCGTAATTGCTGACCTGCGACGCGAACCGATTTTAAATGATCTAACAAATCTTTCGGCAAATCTTCTGGCAAATCCAAGACACTGTAATCGTCATAGATTTCGATACGACCGATATGTTTAGAATCGATATTCGCTTCATTGGCAATCGCACCGACGATATTGCCGGGCTTTACGCCATGCGCATGGCCGACCTCGATCCGGAAGGTTTTCATACCAGCATCGGCCGGACGTTCTACACGTTCTCTTGGCGCGAAACTTGGTCGTGCGGCTCTGTCGTTGCGGTCACCCCGGTCGCCTCTATCAGAGCGATCGCTGCGGTCACCTCTGTCACCACGGTCACCCCGGTCATTACGCTCAAATTGATTGGTGCGGCTTGCACGTTCGTTGTTCCAGGTATCGTCGCTGGCTGGGCGCTTATTCTTATCGAGTAAAAGCGGTTCGTTACCACGTGCCATTTTTGCCAGAGCTGCTGCAATTTCTATCGCAGGTACATTATTTTCACGCTCGTAGTCTTCAATCACGGATTGGAATAAAGCCAAATCGCCAGAGGCCAGAGTCAGACTGATTTGTTCTTTAAAACGAGCAATCCGCACATCATTCACCGCCTGGATAGTCGGCAACTCTAATGGTGAAATTAACTGGCGGGTAGAACGCTCTATCGATTTCAATAAACCTTTTTCACGCGGAGTGATGAACAAAATTGCCTCACCGCTGCGGCCTGCGCGACCGGTACGACCAATACGATGGGTATAACTTTCCGGATCATGTGGTACGTCGTAATTAATCACATGGCTGATACGCTCTACGTCCAGACCACGGGCGGCAACGTCGGTGGCGACCAAGATATCGATCTTGCCGTCTTTGAGTTGTTGAATCGTGCGTTCGCGTTGCTGTTGTTGTACGTCACCGTTGATTGCGGCAACCGAGAAGCCTCTTGCTTCCAGCTTGCTTGCTAATTCTTCCGTACCCAATTTGGTACGCGAAAAAATGATCATGCCGTCAAAGGTTTCTGCCTCCAAAATACGGGTCAAGGCATCCAGCTTATGCATGCCGCTGACCAGCCAATAACGTTGGCGGATATTGTCGGCGGTACCGGTTTTGGCAGCGACGGTAATCTCTGCCGGATTGTCGAGATAAGTTTGGGCAATGCGCTTAATCGCGGATGGCATCGTGGCGGAGAACAAGGCCGTCTGACGAGTTTCTGGTGTCTCTTGCAAAATACGCTCTACATCATCAATAAAACCCATGCGTAACATCTCATCGGCCTCATCCAATACCAAAGTTTTAAGCTTGGATAAATCCAGCGAACCCTTGTCCAGATGATCAATCACACGACCAGGTGTGCCAACCACCACATGCACGCCACGACGTAATGCCGATAATTGCGGGCCATAGCTCTGGCCGCCGTAAATTGGTAATACATGAAAACCCGGAATATGCGTGGCATAACGCTGGAAGGCTTCTGCCACCTGAATCGCCAATTCGCGGGTCGGTGCCAGCACCAAAGCTTGTGGCGTCGTTTGCTTGATATCAATGCGCGACAAAATCGGCAGCGCAAACGCGGCGGTTTTACCGGTACCCGTCTGCGCCTGACCCAATACGTCACGATTTGCCAGCAGCGGCGGAATCGTCGCAGCCTGGATCGGTGATGGGGATTCGTAACCGACATCTTTTAAAGCGCGTAACAGCGGTTCGCTTAGATGCAAATCAGAAAATAAGGGGATTGGGGTATCGGACATAGTGCTCTCAGTTCTTATCAGGGCTAGCTCCGCGAATGCGCAGCCAAAGAGGCGTAGTTTACTCTTTTGTGAGAGCGGCGGGGCTGAGTTTGTGTGGATGAGGGAGTATGGCTTGAATTGGTTTGAATTGATTTAAATAGATTTAGCCGATCAGATGGTCAATCAGTATGAGCAAATGTCAGCAAACATGACAAAAGTGCATGCGCCTCTATTCTGCTACTGCAGCGTTTCCGTAACGCTGCTTTACGCTGGTGATTACACCAGAAATACTACTTGAACTCCTCCTTAAATTAATACTCCCCTTATGTATATTTAAGTTGTCCATACATTTACTCACATATAAGCCAATTTTTTAACAAATCATGGGGAGTATATTCATATCAGCCGATATCAGCATGGTAATCGATTTGTAAAATCACAAAATCAGATTGCAAACCCGAAAACTAGCACGCTAGATTCTGCACGGCATCGCTGAGTAGACAATATTTTGCTTAGACCTAAAAATAAGCTCAACTTTTCGGAAAACCGACCGATAAACCTAGTAATCCCTTATTCCGCCCCAAGCTAGAAAATTGCGTTTTGTAGGGACAAAGTTGCGTTGATGCAGCAAATGAAGTGGCGCATACAGCGGCACAAATCAGGTTTGTAGTATTTATTTAGTATTGGAAATGATATGAGTATCAGTCAAATAACAGGTAGCGGCAACGCCGTCTCCAGTGCGCCTGTGCCAGTGCTACAAACCGTTGCGTCTGCTGCAAAATCTGCAAATGCCACGACTGTCGCCGCGACCAGTAGCACCGACAATCAAGCCGCCTCCACCGCGCCGGTCAGCAGCGCGGAGCTGAAAAAATCGGTTGATGCGATTAATAACTTTATCAACTCTGACAATAGTGTCAATTTCAGTATTGATAATGACTCTGGAAAAGTCGTCATCAAAATCGTTGATTCTCAGACCAACACGGTGTTACGACAAATTCCGTCAGTGGAAGTATTGGCAGTGGCAAAAGATCTGGCTAAATTGCAGGGACTCTTAATCAACGATAAAGCGTAAACCAGCGCTAAACATCCGTCCCCTCACAAACGCTAGGATCAACGCTAGCACCAACGCCAGCCCAAACCTTGTCGGCTAAACCTACAACACGAAGCCGACAACACTAAACAGCCTCCCACGCACAGGCTGGCTCAAAAGCTGATTTGCACCTAGCAACAACTCCCTCACCATCCTCTTCTGCCGTATTTTCTGTTGATTTTTGATTTGAGCTTAGAAAAAGCACTTATTCTTTGCTTGGACTTTTCTATTTTGATTGATAATTAAATCGAGATTTCCATTGAAATAGCGCATGCCGTCTAAATTTTTGCGAAGTGGTAACAGCCTAATGGAAAATCTGGGTTAAAACTAAGTTCAGACCTCACAACTGAGAAAAAGCATGCAAAAGATGTCTGCAGATTCGCTTGATCTACCCGATTCGCTTGACCCTGCTGATCCGCTTGCGTGGCAAGAATTCCGTTCGCAAGCGCACCGCATGCTGGACGATATTTTGGGTTATGCAGAGCACATCCGCGATCGCCCGGTCTGGCAGCCAATTCCAGCAAAGACGCGTGAGCAGTTTCGGCAAAACTTGCCGGTGCACGGCAGCGAACTGACCGATGTACACCAAACGTTTATGCAAAATGTACTGCCCTATGCCGTGGGTAATACGCATCCCGGTTTTATGGGTTGGGTACATGGTGGTGGCACACCGGTCGGTACGGTGGCAGAAATGCTAGCCGCCGGACTCAACGCCAATCTCGGTGGCCGCGACCAGATACCGCTGGAAGTAGAACGCCAGGTTGTGCAGTGGATGCGGGAATTATTTAGCTTCCCAGATACCGCCAGCGGCTTATTTGTCACTGGTACCTCAATGGCAAATTTGATTGCGGTGCTGGTCGCCAGAACTGGTGTACTGGGCACGGAGATTCGTCATACGGGCATCGCTGCCAGCCCGAAACGTCTGATTGCCTACACGTCCGCCGGGGCGCATGGTTGCATCGCGCAAGCCATGGATTTGTCTGGTCTTGGCATGAACGCTTTGCGATTAATACCGATGAACGCCGATTTTCAATTAAATATTGCCGCACTAAAAACCGCCATTGCAGCTGATCGCCAGGCCGGATTAACTCCGTTCTTTATTGCTGGCACTGCAGGTACCGTAGATGTTGGCGCGGTGGATGATTTAGCGGCACTGGCCGATCTCGCACAAAACGAAAAACTTTGGTTCCACGTCGATGGTGCCTATGGTGCGCTGGCGATGTTGGCCCCCGATATTGCTCCGCAATTGGTGGGAATACAGCGCGCCGATTCGATCGCATTTGATTTCCACAAATGGGGGCAAGTGCCGTATGACGCCGGTTTTATTCTGGTGCGTGACGGTGCGGCGCACTACGATACCTTCGCCACGCCAGCCAGTTATTTGCGACGCGAAGCCAAAGGCATGGCGGCAGGTTCGCCCTGGCCTTGTGATTTTGGTCCTGATTTATCACGTGGATTCAGAGCACTTAAAACCTGGTTCACGATTCAAGTGTATGGCGCGGAACGACTAGGCCAGGTGATTTCTACCACCTGTAAATTAGCGCAATACATGCGGCAACAGATAGCAGCCAACCCGGCGCTAGAACTGCTAGCTCCGGTGTCGTTGAATATTGTTTGTTTTCGCTACCGTGGCACTGAGCTTGATCTCCATGTGGCAGACGGAAGCAATATCGACAAAAACAATATTGACCAGATTAATGCGAAGATTGTCGTCGCCATCCAGGAGTCCGGCATTGCAGCGCCTTCCACCACCATCATCAACAGCCAACTGGCCATCCGCGCAGCGATTGTTAATCATCGCACTCGTGAAATAGATGTCGATGCCCTCATCACAGCAGCGATACGGTTTGGTAACTCACTTGCAGCATCTAACGCAAATTAATACCACTAAATACTCTCTAATTTTGGATCAGATCCGCGAAAAATTATGACAACTCCCGACACAGACAACGCAGCAAATGGAGCTGGCGCACCGGCGCCACAAGAGGACAGCCAACATACATTTATCGGTCTGGCACCGCTAATGCGATTAGCGTTTTCTGGCGTGGATTTAAAACCCTTTGGCGCGGAGCTGATCGAGTATGCAACCAAGCATCCGAATGACGGCAATGTGATGATGGACCTGGCGACGTTACTGCTATTGATTGGTCATAGTGAACCGGCATTAGCAACCCAAATGGAGGCGCTAAAAATACAGCAACTGTATTCTGTGCCGACCACGACTGTTCCAAAAATCCGTTTACTGGCACTGATGGCCGCCGGTGATTTAATGGCGAATACGCCGCTAGAATTTTTATTGGAAAACGCCGATATCGCACTGGATTTACTCTACGTCGGCGATGGTATCCCTGCCCTGCCCGCCTTGCCTGAGCATGATGTGATGTTTGTCGCCGTGGGTGAGTCGGATGATAACCACGCCCTGTTAGAAGCCTTAGAAAATATCGTACTGGATTGGCCTCGACCTGTGCTGAACATGCCCGGACGGATTGCACATCTGGGGCGCGACAATGCCTGTGCCTTATTACAATCGGCAGACGGCGTTGTGATGCCAACCTCAGTGCGAATAGACCGCAAAACTCTACGTAAGATCGCCAATGAAGAACTGACTATCACCAGTCTGCTACCCGATGGTGATTTCCCCATTATTGTGCGTCCAGTGGGATCGCATGCCGGTCAGGGCTTAGAAAAAATTACGTCTCCTAGCGCCATCGCCGATTATCTGATGGGCATGCTCAGCGATGAATTTTATATCGCTCGTTTTGTCGATTATCGTAGTGAGGATGGGTTTTTTAGAAAATACAGAATCATGCTGATTGATGGTCAACCATTTATTTCTCATATGGGAATTTCTTCTCATTGGATGATCCATTATCTGAATGCAGGCATGGCGGACAGCCCGGAAAAACGAGCGGAAGAAGAACGCTTTATGGCCAGTTTTCAGTTTGATTTTGTGCCGCGTCATCAAGCTGCATTTAGAGCGATTAGCGAGCGCATAGGTCTGGATTATGTCGGCATTGATTGCGGAGAAACCAGCGACGGACAGTTACTGATTTTTGAAGTGGATAGCGACATGATTGTGCATTCGATGGACCCGGTTGATTTGTATCCGTACAAACAGCCGCAGATGCAAAAATTGTTTAACGCGTTCCGGTCTATGGTTGCTAAAACTGCGGCGCTTGCGCCCCAGCAAAGTTCATGATCATCACGAACGTTTAATGAGTCTTTAATTAATGCCCAATGAATGATTCCATCTATTGCCATTAAACCCAAGAATCTGGCAGCAGTTGCTGAACAGATTATTGCACCTGCCAAGTTGCCACCAACCGAGCAACTTTTGCGGGAGGGCGGCGATGCGCGGATTGCAATCGCAGTGGGGCAAGATGAGGATGGTGTATCTAACAAATATGGCTGCCAATCGTCGCCCAATGATGCACTGCTGGCGTATGGCTCGTCGACTGCGTCGACTATTTCTACCCACGCTTTTTTAGCGGCAAATGGTTTAAGGCAACGACTGCTTGCAGCGCTGAATACTGAAACACCGCAGAATATTTACCAGTATGAACTTAATCGTGTACGCCAAGAATTAAATCACTTATGTGAGCTTGATAAAGTATCCGGTACCGATTTAATCTTTGCCGCTTCGGGTACCGATCTACATTTAATTGCAGCTCAGCTTGTTGCCCAACGAGCGCGGCAGAATAAAGAAACGAATAAAGAAAAGAATAAAGAAAAAAGCGAAGACCTCAGCAAAGCGGCATCGCTACTCGTAATCATGATGGAAGCGGAAGAAACCGGTAGCGGCGTGCCGATGGCAGTTGCGGGGCGGCACTTTAGTAGCCGCTCTGCCTTGGGCGAATCGGTCACGGTCGGCGCTAATATTATAGCTAATGCTGTTACCGATGCTGTCGTAGAAACTGAAGCTCAGATTGAAGTCGTCACGGTGGCCATCCGCTTGTCCGACGGCACACCAAGAGCCATCGACGAGGTGGATGCCGAGGTTGCATCCTTGGCCAACCATGCCGCAACGCGAGGTCAACAAGTCTTATTGACCTTGGTTGATGTCACCAAAACCGGAATGATAGCGCCCTCGATTGCCTGCGCACAGCAACTAAGCCGCCGCTTGCCTGATACGGTGACGGTATTAGTGGATGCTTGCCAGTTCAGATTATCGAATGCGAGCTTGCATGGCTATTTGTTACATCATTTTATGGTGGCATTGACCGGCTCTAAATTTTTAACCGGGCCCACGTTTTCTGGTGTGCTAATGATCCCACCAGAAATCGCACAAAGCTTACGCCGAATCAGCATGCCGCCTGCTTTGCGTACCTATTCTTGTCGCGCAGACTGGCCGCAGGATTGGGCGGCGGCAGATGCGTTGGCGCATGTGGCCAACTTTGGATTATTGCTGCGCTGGGAGGCGGCGCTGGAGGAGTTACGCGCATTTCGGGCGGTACCTGAGACAGCGATTGTCCAATTTTTAGAACAGTTCTCAGCGGCATTTGCAGACTATCTGGAGAAGCATCCGGAGCTGCAAAGTGTGCCAGTACCTCGATTGGACAGACAAGCGTTGAATGGTGAAACAAGTTGGGATCAATACAAGACTATTTTCCCTTTTTTGCTATGTGCATCTGCAACGCCGGATCATCGCGACCATCCAACGCTATTGAGTCGGGAACAAACGATGCAGGTGTACCGGCTGTTACTACCTGATTTGAGCGGGCGTTCTGATTTGGGATTTGGCGACGTGCTTGGTGGCGAATTTCTTGAAGAATTTGGTAAAGTAGTAGCATTGCAGTGCCAGCTAGGACAACCGGTTTTGTGCGGGCAACGGGCTGGATTGCCCGTCAGTGCTTTGCGCCTGTGCGCCAGCGCCAGGTTGATTGTGGAAGCGACAGCCAATCACGGCCAACAAGCATCACAGGTCATTGCGAAGGCATTGGCGGTTTTGGATAAAACAATCGTATTAATCCAGCATGTCAGCCAGCGGAGTTAAATCAGCTTGATTCAACGTCATTTTCGCCACACACATAAGATACAAAATACATATACTCCCCATTATTTTTTATAAATAATGCTGATTGTCCAATAATTGATTGGACAATCTATATATACATACTACCAGTATAATAAAATACCTAGCTTAATCTGAGCAATATGATGAGCGTTTTCTACGCTGGCAAGGCTTCTGCAAACTCTTCGTTTAGCGGTATGACGGTGACATTGACTTGTAGTTCTTGACCGTTACCGCCCAGCACCAGGCCGCGCATCGGTGTGACATCGCTAAAATCCCGCCCCCAGCCCAGGGTGATATGTTCGCGCTGGACCAGGCAGTGGTTGGTAGGGTCGAAATCAATCCAGCCCAGTCCCGGGCAAAATAAAGATACCCAGGCATGCGATGCATCGGCACCGATCAGTCTTGCTTGTCCGGCAGGCGGGTGGGTGAGAATGTAGCCACTGATGTAGCGGGCTGGCAAACCCAGACTGCGCAAACAACCGATCATTAAATGCGCAAAATCCTGGCATACGCCACGCCGCCATTCCAGCAATTCTTCTAAGGTTGTAGAGATCTCAGTAGCTTTGTCGTCGAACTCAAAATCGTCAAAAATACGCCGTGTTAAATCCATTGCCGCATCCAGCAATGGTCTTCCCGGGGTAAAACTGACGCGCGCATATTGCGCCAACAAATCGCCACAGCTGATATGCGGCGAAGCATATAAATAACGGCAAATTTCTAAGGTTGCCGGGCTGCGGACTTGCAGCATCATGTCGCGTAAATGCTCCCACGCCATGGTGCCTCGGATCTGGCTAAGATCGCGGCGCGGGCTGAGCGCAACCACAGATTCTGCATGTACGAGCAAGGTTTTATGCGGCACCGTAATTGTCACGTGACGGGTGCCGTTACCAAAATAATCAACACCATCGACACCGTCGTCTTCGCTTGGGTCCATCACGATCTGATGGAACTCTGTCTGTTGGTACGCAAAATCCCGCGGCGTCATGTGCAAAAACTGCTGAGATAAGGTGACCAGGCTTGGGTAGGTGTAACGGGTCTCATGCACTACACGGTAGCGCACTGGGGCACTATTATTGTCGACTAAAGTATTCATGCGGTCTGGGATCTTGGTTGCTGATCGCCGGTATAACTAAAAAATTGTGCGCTGATCTGTTCTGATATGGCTTCGCTGGCGATTTTGATGCGATATAAGAGGTCGATCAAATGTGCGTTACCGCAATACAAATCAGTCTCTGGCACCAACGCGATTAGCTCTTCTCTGATGGGGGCAAACTGTTCTGCACCGCAGGGACCATATGTGACGGCTAATTTTCTGAGGCTTTTTAAAATGCCGTCGACCTGGTACACAATAGAACGTGGATTGCTGTCATCCAGAACTAGCAAATCGAGTACAGGCAACCACTCTGGTTGCGACTGATAGCGGGCGTTGTAGCTGACGGTACTGTCTGATAATTCCAATACCCAATCAAGATCGCCGTTGACATCCATCACCAAGGCGCGTTGTAAAACGATGGTCTGAAATTGCAATCGCTCCAGACGCCGGCCAACCGACATAAAACGCCAGCCCAAATCACGGTTCATACCATCGAGGGCGAAGCCGACCATGGTCATAGAAGTGGCTGCGGCGTCATCCAATATGCTCATGACTTCGGCTTGGGATAAGGTTTGTGGGCCTAGTTGTGTCTGCGCTTCGGTGCTGGCATTCCCTTCGCGTCCCTCAGTACGGTTAACACGTCCTTCGGTGCTAGCACGTTGCACCATACGATTGAGTGCTCGCCAGTTATCGACGGATAAACGCTCACGCAATTTGCTGGCGATGTCGTACAGCTGTTGCTGTTGTCGTGCCAAGCCAGTCGCGTTTGGCGAGACCACGCCGAGCAGCATTTCGGCTTCGATCTCGGCATCCGTTAACACCATGTCTGCGGTGGGTTTTAGTGCCAGAGTTTGGGTTTGGCTTTGCGTTTGGTTTACATATTGGCCCTGGCTTTGCGACTGACCCTGACCTTGAGATTGGCTTTGTGCCTGACTTTTTCCTTGGTCTTGAGCCAGCGTTTGGCTCAGTGCGTTAACTACTGCGGAGGTGACTCCCGGCTGCACTTCTTTGACTTTAACTGGCTTGAGATTAATCAGTTGAAACCATGCACACAAGGCTTTCACCGCAGGCCATTCTGCACCGCGATCTTCTAACAAAATATTGAATAAAAAATTCAGCGACACACGCGTCAGACGAGCCACATTATCGCAACGCTCTGCATTACGACCAAACCAAAATAAGTTCTCGGCCATGCGGCTGGATAAATGTGTATCGTCACGAATCAGATCACGACTAGTGGTAGTGCGCTTTAATAAATGATGGGTGTCGATATGGGCATTGGCCTGCACCCAGGTGTCTTTACTACTGCCACCGCGCTGCATGGCAATCACGCGCGCATCGGGGCCAGTTGCCACGCGGGTCAAACCACCCGGCATGACAACATATCCTTTAGGTGTGGCGCAGGCATAGACCCGCAAGCCGACGGCGCTGGCGCTTAAGCTGTCTGGTGTGCCTAGCTTCCAGACTGGGGCTTGGGATAGTCGTACCAATTCTTGTGCTACATAATTTTTAGGATTGGCGTGCATTTTTGCGATAAATGCCGTACGCGCTTCGCCTTTCAGATCTTGTCCAAAGACAGGGAATTCACGCAACTGCGGGAAGCTCGGTTTGATCACCAACTGGTCGAGTCTAGTAATGGCTTCTTCCAGCGCAGCAGGTTCACCACACCACCAGGTGGCGACCGATGGCATCTTGAGCGGCGCGCCTAATAAGTGCTCACAAAGCGAGGGCAAAAAGCCGAGTAATGCACCCGATTCCAGCAAGTTAGAGCCCAAACTATTAGCGATCAACACATTGCCACGGCGTGCGACCTCCGTGAGTCCGGCCACACCTAAGGCAGAGTCGGTACGTAGTTCTAAAGGGTCGCAAAAATCATCATCGACCCGGCGCATGATGACGTGCACCCTTTGCATACCAGATAAAGTTTTGAGCCAGACCATGCCATTGCGCACGGTCAGATCGCTACCTTCTACCAGCGGCAAACCCAGATAGCGCGCTAAGTAAGTTTGCTCATAATAAGTTTCGTTATACGGACCCGGTGTGAGCAGCACAATCAGTGGCGGTTCGCTGTCGCGCAGAGGTGCAGCATTCGGGGTGTTGGCGGCGCACTGGCGTCCCCAGTGGGCGAGACTGTCGCGCATGGTGCTAAAAAATCCTGCCAGATTTTGTACTTTCAGGTCCCGCAACAAATCAGGGAAAACCCGCGCCATCACGGCACGATTTTCTAATGCATAACCGGCACCGGATGGCGCCTGGGTGCGGTCGCCCACCACCCACCAGCGGCCATTTGGCGCACGGGCAATATCCACTGCATAAAAATGCAAAGCAACGCCATCTCGGTGACGCATGCCATGGCAAGGTCGTAAAAATCCGGCATGGCCATGAATTAATGCTGGCGGCAATAAACCTTGAGCGAGCAATTTTTGGTCGCCGTACACATCCAACAAAATGCGGTTAAGTAAAGTGGCGCGCTGGATAATTCCAGCCTCAATCCCTGCCCATTCGTCTTGCGGCAGTATCAGCGGAAGTGCGTTTAAATCCCATGGGCGTTGCATGCCTTTGGCATCGGCATAGACGTTGTAAGTGACACCGTTTTCGCGTACCTGACGCTGCACTGTTTCGATGCGCTGACGCATCATATCGGGCGGCTCTGCCGATAAACTATCCAGCAAAATCCGCCAATGCGCGCGCGGCTGGTGGGTGATATCCAGCATTTCATCAAAACTACCTTGTGCTACAGGATAGTTCGCAAGCAGTTGACTCGACATAAGACTAATGATTTCTTTCAGAGATAAAGCGCAGACGGTATTGATCTGCACTTCCTTACTACTAAATTACTGAATTACTGAATTACTGAATTACTTAGCTACTTAAATTACCTATTTGCTGATTTTGGCGAACCTTACCCAGCATCGACAATCCACAACGAATCTCTTTTTTTGAATAAGGAGGAGCAAAATTTAAGGTGCCGTGGATGCAGAAAATCATCTCTAAATTTAGCACGCAGCAATATACTCCCCTCAATTTTATACAAAATGACCATATAGCCCAGTGAATATATGGACAACTAAATATACTTACTACCAGTATTTAATTTAACTCTAGTCCAGATTAACAAGTGCAGAAACATATTGTGTTGTTGTTCGTCCTGATATCTTGTTTATTCCCTGCACTATTCAGCCAAGTCGGAGAACGTAGATTCGCTCTACTTTCTCCGACAGCGCTCTGGCGAGCCCTTAGTATACCTGCCGACGTAAATCCAGCGTCATCGGGAAGCTAGGATTGAGATCTTCTTTATGGACAAACATCGGTCCCGGCGTATGCCCATGCGACCAGAAACGCGCAAAACGGCGTGCCTCTGCGGCATTGGCATTCACCGGCGAACTGGATTCGCTGCGACCACCAGGGTGCGACACATGATAAGTACAGCCACCAATCGCACGGCCGCTCCAGGTATCCACCAGATCAAATGTCAGCGGCGCCTGAATTTTGATTGTCGGATGCAATGCCGACCAAGGGCTCCAAGCGCGGAAGCGGACGCCCGCCACGTATTCGCCCGGAATACCGGTCGGATGCAGCGGCAACATACGACCGTTACAGGCAATCGTATGACGCCCAGCCGTTAAGCCGCGAACTAATAGCTGCATCCGTTCGACGGAAGAATCCACATAACGCGCAGTGCCGCCACCGGTCATTTCCTCACCCAGCACATTCCACGGCTCAATTGCCTGACGCAATTCCATCTCGACACCTTCGTACACCACGGTACCAAAACGCGGGAAGCGAAATTCAATAAACGGATCAAACCAATGCTCTTCAAACGCATAACCGGAAGCGCGCAAATCCTTCACCACATCACGGATATCCTGCGCCACAAAATGCGGCAGCATCCAGCGGTCATGCAAAGACGTTCCCCAATGAACCAGCTTGGCTTGATAAGGCTGACGCCAGAAACGTGCCACCAGTGCGCGTAGCAGCAGCATTTGCAGCAGGCTCATACGCTCGTGTGGCGGCATTTCAAACGCGCGGAATTCGACCAAGCCTAAACGGCCGGTAGGGCCATCGGGTGAATACAGTTTGTCGATAGAAAATTCTGAACGATGCGTATTCCCAGTCAAATCCACCAGCAAATTACGCAGCAAGCGATCGACCATCCAAGGTTTATCGCCCGGATGCATGGTCGGCAGCGCCTGATCCATTTGCTGGAAGGCGATTGCCAACTCATACAAGTTATCGTCACGCGCCTCATCCACCCGCGGCGCCTGACTGGTCGGGCCGATAAACGTGCCCGAAAATAAATAAGACAAGGCGGGATGATTTTGCCAGTAGGTGATCAGACTCTTCAACAAATCTGGCCGACGCAACATCGGGCTGTCTTCTGGAGTGGCACCGCCGAGCGTGGCATGGTTGCCACCGCCAGTACCAGTGTGGCGACCATCGACCATAAATTTTTCTGTACCCAAACGCGTCAGACGCGCTTCCTGGTACAGCGTAGACATGTTGTAGACCAGCTCATTCCAGCTTGCGGCTGGATGAATATTGACTTCAATCACACCCGGATCTGGCGTCACGCTGAGTAATTTGATACGAGGGTCGCGTGGCGGCGGATAACCTTCAATCCAGAGTTTTAACTTCAGCTTGGCGGCGGTGTATTCGACCACGTTGACCAAGGCCAGATAATCTTCTATGCGCTTTACCGGCGGCATAAAAATATGCAAACGGCCGTCACGTACCTGCACGCACAAAGCGGTGTGGATGACATCACGCGGCTCTGGCACAGATTTGTTTACGCTCGCCGCTGGCGAAACTGGTTTGGCGGGTGCAGAAGAAGTGGCAGGAGATTTCGCCATCAAAGCAGCGACGGCGGCTGGCGTTGCTCCTGCCGAGGTTGCAGCCGCTACCACTGCGGCATGTGCTGCCATCGCGGCTGTCAGCGGTGCCGGGCTTGTACCGCTCGCGGCTGTTTTAGTTGAAGAAACAATTGTTGGCACTGATTGAGCAGGCTTGGTTTTGTCAGCAGCAACACTGGCATTTGTTGCACTATTACTGGTCACTGGTTTGTCGTCTTTGGCAGAAGGCAAAGGCGTGCGCGGGGCGAACGGGTCTACATCAAACTCATGGATTTCTTTTTCTGGCTGCACCCAAGGCAATGCACTCAGTGGCAGGCGTAAACCCATCGGAGAATCGCCATCGATCAGGTATAAATGTTCGCGCTTAATTGGCCACGGCGAGGTCCGCCAGGCAACCCCCAAAGAGATGCTCGGATCGGTGTCTTTTGGCTTCAGCGGCAAGACGTAACCAACCACTTCGCCAAGGCCGTGCTCCAGCAAACGTGCTAAACGACGACGTTCTTCCGGCGCTTTTAAATCAGCTTTCAGCGGATCTAAATTGACGGGCAAACCCTGTTCGCGCTGCGCCTGTTGCATCACATCTTCATAGGCTGGAATCTGGCTACCTTCTGGCAGTGATAGCGCTTTAACCAGCGCCGTCATAAACAGATATGCCTCGGCATTGGTATACCCATCGGCTTTTTTCTCATCCGAGAATAAGCTGGCGTCCAGCCACATCGGCTGACCATCAATCCGCCAATAAATATTTAAAGCCCAGCGCGGTAAAGGTTCGCCCGGATACCATTTTCCCTGACCGTAGTGCAGCATGCCGCCAGGCGCAAAATGGTTTTTCAACCTGTGCATCAGTTCGCCGGCCAATTCCCGTTTTTTATCACCATGCGCCAGCGTATTCCACTGAGCACCATCCATATCGTCGATAGAGACAAAGGTCGGCTCACCACCTTGCGTCAGCCGTACATCTTGTCGTTTTAAATCTGCATCGACTTGCTGGCCGATCAGATCAATCGCCTTCCAGTCGGCGTCGGAATACGGCTTGGTCACGCGCGGATCTTCATGGATGCGGGTAATCGTCATCTCATGGTGGAAAGTCACTTCGGCCTTATCGGTAAAGCCCGTCACTGGTGCCGCAGAAGAGGGCAACGCAGTGCACGCCAATGGAATATGCCCTTCACTGGCCAGCATGCCGGAGGTCGGATCTAAACCAATCCAGCCGGCACCCGGGATATACACTTCGGCCCAGGCATGTAAATCGGTGAAGTCAACGGTAGTACCGCTAGGGCCATCTAATGCTTCCTGATCAGCGGTGAGCTGGATTAAATAGCCCGATACAAAGCGTGCCGCCAAACCCATCTGACGCAAAATTTGCACCAATAACCAGCCACTGTCACGGCAAGAACCGGAGCGATTGGTTAAAGTTTCTTCCGGCGTCTGTACGCCCGGCTCCATCCTGAGCAGATATCCGATATCGCCCTGCAAACGCTGATTGATAGCGACCAGAAAATCATTGGTCAGCAAATCTTTTTTCAGAATCGCAGTACGTGCGTCCTCCACCCATTTGGTCTGCAATTCACCCGGTTTTTCGGTCAGCAAATAAGGGCTAAGTTCTGCACTCAATTGCGCAGGATAGCTAAAAGGAAAATGCTCGGCGTATTTCTCAACAAAAAAGTCAAAAGGATTAATCACCGTCATATCGGCAACCAGATCGACAGTAAATTCCAGCACATCCGATTTTTCAGGGAAAACAAAACGACCAATGTAATTACCGTAGGGGTCTTGCTGCCAGTTGATGAAATGCTGTTCCGGCGCGACGGTTAGTGAGTAAGACAAAATCGGCGTACGTGCGTGAGGCGCTGGACGCAGGCGCACCTCATGCGGAGAAAGAGCAACCAGGCGGTCATAACGGTAGCTGGTTTTGTGATGCAATGCGACACGGATAGCCATTCGATATTGCCTTTCGATAAGGGTTAAAACGGCGCTAGAGAGCAGCGCCAAAACGCGTCCGTAAAACGGAAAATCATATAAAGCATTCTGCGGCGTTACATCTATACTCAATCAGTCTTTCACAAGAAAGTAGCACATTTATTGACGCATCTTTCAGAACTCACATAGCTAAAAATTTAAATTATGTTAAGGCTGTAAAAGCAGGATTCATGCCTATCAAATTAAACAAAATGGCTTTGCAAATTAAGCTCCAGTCATATGCGAGCGAAGCGTCATTAGCATAACCAACGAGAATGGCGCTGCGCCATGTGACAAATTTCACATAATCATCTCGCGGCAAAAACTATTCTACCCCTCTCCTAATTTGTATTCTGCTCGCATTGTTTAGGACATATTTTTAATCTAAGTTAGTCATAACACCTGAGTAAGTTGTTCCAACTGTTAGTTAAGTTTTTGTAGAAATAGGATGTAAGCAAATGCTAATTTCGCAAACGAAAATAGCCACATTATTACCTCTCTTTACATATTATTTTTTGATATTGGGAATAACTAATAAGTAGTAATAATGTATCTCGTTATTTACATAAATTTAAATTAAAGCGATCTCTTTCGCCACAAGTACTTATGTATTTAAAGATAAATAATTTAGTAAATTGTCTAGGATTGTTTTCTAAAAATTAACTCCCCATTGGAATATCCTGTTGTTTTTTGGGAACGAACAAACCCCTAGTGTTGACATGAGCACTTCAAGATGTTTCCATGATCATCAAGCATTTTGAAACAAGTTGTTACAACTAATAATTTCAAAAGGCTTTTTTATTTACATCTAAAATGAATTTAGAAACATTTTTCGCTGCGTTGTTACAGATTGAAATAGTTATAACTATTTAGATGTCAATTTAAAAATCCATTGTTGACTTATATAATCAGGAAAATTACATGTCCAAGAAAAATCTAGTCTTTAAGAAGAAACTGGTGGCGCATGCACTAACGATGGCGTTTGGGGTAGGCGTTTTTACTGTAGGCGTAAGCCCCGCAGTAATGGCGCAGTCCAATGCATCCGGAACTGTGTTTGGTAAAGTTGCACTAGGATCTGCAACGTCAGTTGCTTTAAAAAATACGGATACCAATTTATCAAGAACTGTCACGATAGATGCGACAGGTAAATTTCAGGCAACTGCTTTGCCGCCTGGGCGTTATACAGCCATTTTGATGAAAGACGCCACAGTACTGGCTAATTCTGAATTTGATGTTTTGGCTGGGCAAGGTGTAGAGCCAAACTTTGGGATTGCTTCCGGCGTTGGTGTTCAGTCTGTTGAGGTAAGTGCTCGGCGTAATCGTATTGACGTCTCTAGTGCAACTAATGGTGCCACTTTCACAGCTAAAGAATTAGATAAGCTTCCAATGACACGCAATGTGGACGCAATTATTCAATTGGCACCCAACACAACACGGGCGGATCCACGTTATGCCGGTGGCGCAAGTCTTGGTGGCGGTGGAGCATCTGAAAATGCGTACTATATCAATGGCTTTCCAGTAACAAATCCATTGACTCAATTGGGTGCATCCGAATTGCCATTTGGCGGAATTTCGCAAGCACAAGTTTTAACCGGAGGTTTTGGCGCCGAGTTTGGCCGCTCCGTTGGTGGAATAATTAATATCACCACAAAAAGTGGCACTAATAATTGGGAGGTTGGCGGAACAGTTAGCTTCGCACCAAAATCATTGCGTTCTGATGTAATCGACATCTATTTCCCAGTAATTCCCGGTACAAGCTCTGCAACTGTCAATAACGGAAAATTATTTCGTGCTCGTAAAGATGACACTTTAGAGAACTGGACGTACGGCGGATATGTAGGCGGTCCAATTATTAAAGATAAAGTATTCATGTTCTTGGCGGCAGAAGCACAAAAAACAAATACTAGCGGGACTAATCCCGGTAATAATGCTACTAGCTTAAATAACGCTACTGCCGGATGGCGCGAACAAGAAGCAAAATTGCAGCGTTATTTAGGGAAGTTCGACTGGAACATTACTGATGATCATCGTTTAGAATTAACCCTCATGGGTGACAGCCCTAAGCGGGACAACAGCTTTTCTGGCTACACCTACGCTAAAACGAGCACGAATGATGCTCGCACCCGTTTGCCAACTGGCGTTACCTCAACACAGCACTTTGAAAATGTAGGGGAAAATGGTGGCGAAACACAGATTCTGAAATACACAGGTAACCTCACGAACGATCTCACTTTGACTGCACTTTATGGCCAAAGTAAAGCGAAACATATTAATAGTTTTGGTGGATCGGACCAAAATCAATTTTTTATTGTTGCTGATACAGGCAATCAAGCACCGGGGATTACTTACAACAATCCACAACCCGTCTCAGGGAATGTTTTGTCTGACGGATCACAAGACCAAATTAAGTCTTTCCGTTTAGATTTGGAATATAAAATTGGTCAACATACCGTTCGTGCAGGCTTGGATAATAACAAGCTAAGTTCCATTAATGCCGGTGACAGATCCTCCGGCGGCGGAACTTGGACTTATCTGAAAAATCCGTCACCTGGTTCCACCTTGAAACCAGGTGGTGCAGATGCGAATGGTAATACTGTTGTATTACCAGCTATGGCAACAGGATACGGTCCTCTAGCAGCACAAGGTTATTATGTAGATAAAACCTTATTTACTGATGTAACAAACGCTTACTCTAATACATCCGCTCAATATATTGAAGACAGGTACCAAATCACGAAAGATGTTTTAATCACAGCAGGTGTACGCCGTGAATCTTTTGACAATGCCAACGGTGATCAGCAAAAATATATAGAACAGAAAAACCAAATAGCCCCAAGACTATCTGCCGTTTGGGACGTAAATGGCGACTCCTCAACAAAAGTATTTGGTAGTTTAGGTCGTTATCATTTGCAAATTCCTACGCATTTAGCTGTTCGTGGAGCTAGTCGCTCTACTTTTACAGATACTTACTATGCTTACACTGGAGTAGCAGCAGATGGCACGCCAACTGGTCTAACTCAATTAGGTGGCCCCGCCTCAGGAAATAATGAGTTTGGCCAACAGAAAGACTATCAATCTGTGTCGGCAACCAATTTAAAGCCGACATACCAAGACGAAATCACTTTAGGCTTTGAAAAGGCATTTTCTCCAGCCTTAAATTTCGGCGCCAAATTAACTTATCGTACGTTAAAATCTACAATTGATGATTGGTGTGATGATCGTCCAATTCGTGCATGGGCAGCACGAAACAACGTCAACGTTGATAACTGGGGTGGTTTCAACTGTTCAAATATCAATCCAGGCGAAGACGTTGACTTAAAGTTAGATTTCACAGGTCAAGGAAAACAGCAATACTCAAATGTACACTTAACTGCCGCTGAAACAGGTTTGCCAAAAGTTGAGAGAAAATACGTAGCCGTAGATTTGTTTGCTGAACATCCTTATCGTAACGGCTGGTACGGTAAATTAAATTATACTTGGTCACGTAGTAAAGGTAACACCGAAGGTCAAACCTTGTCTGATGTTGCTCAAACAGATGTAGCTGCGACACAGACTTGGGATTATGCTGAGCTAATGAAAAATGCAAACGGACTGCTGCCAAATGATCGTACTCACCAAATTAAAGCTTATGGTTTTTATGATTTGAATTCTCAATGGACTGTTGGTGGTAACTTACTACTTGCCGCAGGTCGTCCACGCTCTTGTTTGGGTACCGATCCGAATCCAGGTGATTCACCAAACTATAATTCTGCATCGCATAATTGTGGTGGTTTAACGGCTGCGACAAACACACCTTCCCCACGTGGCTCCATCGGCAACTTAGAATGGGATCGCCGCCTGGATTTAAATGTCGTATATAAACCAGAGCAAATCAAAGGGTTCTCTTTCAAATTAGACGTGTTTAACGTATTTAACGCTCAAACAGTTCAAGCAGTCGAGGAGCGCTCAAATAACAGAAATGCTCTACGCAACATTTATCAAGTATGGTTAAGCACTACTCCTCCGCGTAGCGCTAAGCTAACAGCAGAATATAACTATAAGTTCTAATACTCGTTACAGTAAGTTAGCTAGAAGCAAAGAGCCTCGAGGTTTTGGGGGCTCTTTTTATTTCAGACTAATAAAGCCCTCACAACAAGCATCGGGGAAATACCACGGCCATCTTAATGAAGGTTTTTGTGTCTAGAAATGTTCTTCTCTTGATGTTTTATGTAGTTTGCAATCTTTTGCGCATCCAACTACACCAAATAACCATCCGCACAAAGCCCGTCACCATGCATCGCTTTTCACGTATGGAAAATAACAAAAAAAATTTCACCAATCATACTCTTAATTATTATCACTATTTTTATCGCATTATGTAGGCAGAGGAATCCCATTTAAATATATTCGCCACGCTTTGATGCGTTCTCGAGCTTCGTTTCGATTAAGAAATCCGTACTGATTTAAAATTCCCAGCTTGTTGAACTGTTGTTGCTAGTGACATAGGTATTTTTGACGACTCTCATGGCAAAACGGATTGTAACTTCATATACATTGGTGCAACTATATAGAGTGCTTTACTAACAACATTACCTGCAAAATAATGTTCGAGCAACGCCTGTTATGGAGACCAACCAAGCGCACCTGCAATCCTGCCATATCTCAACGAGAGGTGAACTTATATCTTAGCCCCCACATTCTGTGGCGTCAGCAATAGCCGACATTCGTGGTCCACTGCCACTACAGTGCATCTAGCAAGAATTTATTGTCAGCGTTAATCCTACCCTTAATATTAATGGCACTACTCGTAAGTGAACCAGCAATCCATTGCGATAATTTTATCTCTGTTCATATTCTAATTAACAGGCACATAAAAAATAAGAGCTCCAAAAAATCTGGAGCTCTTAACAAGAATTAAATGCAAGTTAAATTGTAGCAACTAATTGTTGCATTAAGTTTAAATACTATTTAAAACGATAACCTGCTGTCATATACACAAAGCGTCCACGTGGATCAAATTGTGTGACATCGTATCCGGCTTGAAATTGGTTGGTAACAGCAGTTCCGATGATGTCCGGTTTTTTATCAAATAAATTTTTCACACCGAACCCCAACGTCAAATTCTTAATGCCTTTATAAGATACATTGGCATCATACAGTGCTTCACTTGAAATGAACACACGATTGTCGTTCAAATCATGCCCCACTTCGTAACCAGTTCTATAGTTTTGGATAAGGGTAGTTGCCCATTGGCCTATACTCCAAGTACCCGCAATTTGATGTTTCCAACGCAACACAACTCCACCATTCTGTGCACCAATAACCGGGTTACCAGCACCGTCTACCAAAGTGCCGACTTTGTGTGAAATATCACCACCCGGACTAGTTTGATCAAATTTACTTGTATATGTTCCGTTTAATGCCAAATCAAGGCGACCAAAACTGAATGTATCTCGCCAAGTAGCAAAGACATCAGCGCCTTGAACTTTAGCATCTCCAGTATTAGCAAGGATCGATCGAACTAAAGTAATATCATTACCACTTAATTGTACCAAGCTTGCATAAGAAGTATCGCCTGCTCTAAAACGTGAAACAATCTCTTGAGCCGATGGAGTAGCTAAGATATCTTTTATCTCAACATTAAAGAGATCTATGCCAACACTTGTAGTGTTAGTAGGTTGTAATACCATACCAATTGAGTATTGTTTAGATTTCTCGGGTTTGAGGTTTGGATTGCCGCCGCTGACCTGATTAACCTGCAAGCCAGTTTGACCTGTTGCAGGATCGTTGAACGCCTCCGTAGTACCTAATGTCTGAGGAGTCCATAAATCAGACAACGTTGGCGCACGGAAACCAGTTCCAACTGACGCACGGAATAATGCAATCTTAGTCGGCTGCCAACGAACACTTGCTTTGTAATTTGTCGACGCACCGACGTCGTTATATCTATCATTACGTACAGCAATATTACCTTCAAGTGTTTTCAGAACAGGGATGTTGACTTCGCCAAAGAATGAATTAATTGTACGATCACGATCAATCGGCACCTGCTGACCGCCTAACCCAGATATGTCACCTGACTGGTACGCGGCACTCGGTGAAGTAACATAATTTTCTTTACGCGATTGGAAGCCAGCAGCGTATTGACTTGTTAGATCACCATACTTAAACAAATCACCAGAAATTTTACCGTCTAACGTATTACTCTTAGATGTAGCTTCCAAAAAGTCTCCAGAAAATTGGGCCGATTTGAGTTTGTCAGCTAAAGCGCCTGTTTGGGATCCACCCGGAGTCCATGGATTCCAATTATTAGCTGGATCATTGATAATCTTTGCGTAACCAACTTGAGAGAAATATCCAGTTGTGACTGAACTAGTTAATTTTGACTCATTGCTAGTAAAACCAATTTCATAATCTTGATTAGCTACTGTGCCTCTTGCCCCAATAACCATACGGGATTGAGTGGCTTTATCAACATTTTGGCGTGGGCCAAAATCAAATACGCGAGAGGTGATTGACAATGGTTTACCGATTAAGGACGTAAAGCCTCTACTTTGCAAATACGGGACAGCAATTGCTTGATATGCTGGATTGCTTGGGAACAACAACAACGCTGGATCCACTCCTTGGGCTGCAAACTGACCATCCGTTTCAAAGAAACTTGCGCGTGCGGGTGAGGGTTGATAAGTTTGTGTAACTTTGCTCTGGGAATATAATGCATCACCAAATAATTCGTTATTAGCATTTAGCTTATATGTGAAGTTACCAGTAAAGTTTGCCAATTCACGATCAGGAATCAAACCAACGTCTGGTGCGCTATCGTAATAGCAGTATGGTGCCCCCTTGGCAGACTTAGGTAGAAACGCCATTTTTATAGTACTGCACTGATTTTGTGCCGCTAACGGGTTACCATATCCGCTACCACCAGTACTGAAGCCTGAATCTTTGCCAACTCCTGGCGTGAAAGAACCTTGAATATTTCCAAGACCTGTTGCAGTTCCGTTGAAGTAAGGTAAAACGGTAGATGTAGATGCGTATGAGCGGTCACGACCAAATAAGGTTTTTTCTTTTTCGTACGACCCAGATAAAACCACACTAAAACCGTCTGTATCAAGATTACCGAAGCCACCGATAATAGACGCTTTTTGATTCTGCCCACCGCCGCTCGCCGTTGGTGTTCCATAACCAGCGTTGACTTCAACCCCCTCTACTTTTTTGGATAGAATAAAGTTTACAACGCCAGCAACTGCATCACTACCATACACACCGGAGGCGCCGTCTTTAAGAATTTCAATTCGTTCTATTGCCGCAATTGGAATAACATTAACGTTAACAGTAGCGCCGCCGCCGCCAGCAAACGCAGCAATACGGCGACCATTAACAAGTACGAGTGTCCTATCAGATCCGAGTCCACGTAACGATATAGATGATAGACCACCCGTCGAAGTACCTGCTCCAGTCGCATTTGCCGTTGCTCCAGCTGAAGACAAAGCCGATATAGAAGTTAGCAATTCCTCTGTGCTAGTTGCGCCAGTTCTTGCAATTTCTGCTTTCGTTATTACTTGAACTGGCAGAGCTGTTTCAGAGTCAACACGTTTCAACGAAGAACCCGTGATTTCAATTCGTTGTGGCGAGGCATCCTGTGAAAACGCGGGTTGAGTTAAAAAGCCCAAACCGATTGCAACGCTACTGGAAAATATCATTCTGACTGATTTAGAAAGAATTTTTTCTTTTATCATTATGTAACTCCTAAAATTTACGACGGCTGATTTATCAAAATGCAACTTTTTGCATGTAATAATTTTGCAAATAACTTTAAGTTTTTTGTCCTGAAGATGTAAATAAGTATGTCAAAAGGTATCAAAAAATCTTAATACGTCATGGAACCACTGCCGTCAGATTGCTGTCAATCTACTCGTGCCCATGTAGCACAAAAAAACAACAAGACGGTTTTTTGGCTTGCTTAGGTTTTGTGCATTTTAAAAAATCTCTAAAGCCTGATTTTTTTCTTAAACCAAATAACTTTGGTAGTATTTTCCAAATAAATCCAAATAAAAATTGGTAAAAATTATTATTATAAGTATTTTATTTTTTATAAAAATAATTTTCGATTTTTTATATCTTAATTGTTTTCCCAATAATTGCATTTGTTGAGTTATTGCCACTGGGAACTATAAGAAATTGCATCAAATAATTGCACTAAATTGACCCAAATTAGTGCAATTTATAAATGTAAGTTTTTGTAAGTGCGTTTATTTTTATTTATAAAATAATAATTTATTGTTGCTCTCAAGCTCAGACAATCTGCTTCCCTGCCTTCCAAACCCCGACAACCACCGGAAAATTCTCGACCATCCGCACCCGAATAAAGTCTGCACGTAAGCCTTTTGTGATTGCTCCCCGATCATGCATACCTAAGATTTTTGCGGGATTACTTGTTACTGTTGCAATTGCTTTTGGTAGAGTCATGCCCGACTCTTGGAGTAAAAAAGCGGCGTGTAATAAGCTGGCTGGAACGTAATCTGATGACAAAACGTCTAGCAAATCAGCCTTGGCTAAGTCTTTGGCTGATATATTGCCCGAATGAGAGCCGCCGCGAACGACATTGGGCGCGCCCATGATGATGGCTAATTGATGCTCGCGGGCAGCTTGTGCCGCGGCTAAGGTGGTGGGGAACTCTGACATGCTGACGCCTTCGAGCACGCCCTCGTTGACATGATCTAGTGTGGTGTCATCATGGCTAGCCAAAGGGATGGGCGTTGCTAACTCGCGGCACAATCTGACGACTTCCCTCCGGTTAGCCGCAGCGTGGGTTTGCTGGCGTTCTAGTAAATGTGCCAACATACCATCCACTTTTTCGTTGGTCCAACCACGCTTGCCCGTTACATAGGTACGATAATGTTGCAAATTCGTCCACTGTCTTTGACCTGGCGTGTGATCCATTAACGAGACGAGTTTTAAGCGATGATCTTGCAGGAATGGCGTGAACATCTCGATCAGCTTTGGTTCTGCTAGCTCAAGGCGTAAATGTAAAAAATGATCTGCGCGCAAAATAGCGGCGCTTGCTGCAGTTTGCAAACCCTGAATACTGGCATGCAATGTCTGCATGCGCAGGCTGTCGGTATCGATATCGCCGATAGCAATTGCATCCAATACAGTGGTGATACCAGAAGCGGCAATTTGCGCATCGTGCGCAACAATTGCGGGCAAGATCGGCCAACTGACCTTGGGGCGCGGCATTAAATGTTTTTCTAGGTTGTCAGTATGAATTTCTACCAAACCTGGTAGTAGAAAATCTCCGTCCCAATCAGTGCCTGCTAATCCAGTATTGCCGGAGGACACATCGGTAATCATTTGGTCTTCATAACAAAAGCTACCGATAAATTCGGAATCGGTCGTCACGATTCTGGCGTTGCGTATGGTGTGTATCATATCGATTTTGATTATTGGGTGCGGCTGGAAGCATAGCATGCGCTATGTGGCGAAACGCGCTCAATCCAATAGGCCTATGACACGTTACGCTCTCTATTTTGCGCCCAATGCTGATTCACCCTGGTGGCATGCCGGTTGCCATTGGCTGGGGCGAGATCCGTCGTCTGATACACATCCCTCACAAAATCTGATCTCTGGAATGAAGCCAAATTACCTCGCGGATCTGACTCAAAATGCGCGCAGGTACGGATTTCATGCCACCTTAAAAGCACCATTCAGTCTGGCACAAGGCGTAAATGAAGATGATTTAGTGCAGCATGTCACTCAATTTTGTCAACAAGCTGTAGCGCTGAACATCGTTACGCCGAGTGTACAAAAGTTGGGGGATTTTTTAGCACTGCAAACGACCACCGGCCATAGCGAAATTGCAGCGCTTGCCCAAGACTGCGTGGTATATTTTGATCCATTACGTGCGCCGATGACGGATGCTGACTGGCAAAAGCGTCGCCAACAAAATTTGACGGCGCGGCAAGAAGAGTTGCTAAAACGTTGGGCTTATCCTTATACCGAAGAGCAATATCGCTTCCACATGACACTGACCGATTCTCTGGCGCATATCGATGACTCAACGGCGTTAATTTTGCAGCAGGCTGCTGAAGCATGCTTTGCAATTGATGTACCTTTAAGCA
Organism: Undibacterium sp. GrIS 1.8; assembly: GCF_040544445.1. Taxonomy (NCBI): domain Bacteria; kingdom Pseudomonadati; phylum Pseudomonadota; class Betaproteobacteria; order Burkholderiales; family Oxalobacteraceae; genus Undibacterium; species Undibacterium sp. GrIS 1.8. The sequence continues at coordinate 241,479 of NZ_JBEONQ010000001.1, forward strand.
TCGATCATCTTTGTATTTTTAAAGAAGAGTATCCGGGTGCAGCGTTCTCGCTACTGCATCGCTGTTATTTTCGTGGGCGCGTTCACGCGGTTAGCCCAGTCAATATAGACGACTAAAGTAGACACTAACTCAGCCACATATAACTCTCAGGATGTGGAAATTGGTCGGAAACAAAATTAACAAAGTTTCTGACCTTGGCCGACAGCAAACGACGGCTTGGATAGACCATAGAGACTGACACTTCGCCCAACGAGTATTCGGGAAATAACCTGACCAAGCGACCGCTAATTAAATCGTCGCCCAAAGTAAACGAAGGACGCAACACCAAACCCATACCGGCTAGCGCGCAAACCCTGAGTACATCGGCATTATTAGAAATAACGCAGCTATGGATGGGAATTGGTCGCGGCTCGGGCAAAGCGCCCTTCCGCCCCTGAACCATCCAGTTATCCCGCATGAAGTCATAACCAAAATTCAGGCACTTATGGTTAGACACATCGTCGGCATCTTTCGGCACACCGTATTGCTTTAAATACTGAGGCGATGCGCACAACATCACCTCGGAAGTAGCAAGCTTACGGGCGATCATGCTAGCGTCTATTTTTTGTAAGTTAAGGAAAAAACCAACATCAATTCCCTCCTCTACCAGATCGACAGTCCGATCAGAAATCCTGACATCCAACACGACGTCTGGAAATTCTTTAGCAAATCTAGGTAATAAGGGCGCTAGCTGGGTCTTGCCAAAACCGGGGTGCGAGTAAATCCGCAAGGTGCCGCTAGGCTTTTTTGCAGAGAATGAAGCAACCGCATCGGCGTCATCCACATCGGCCAAAATTTGGCGCACACGCTCTAGGTAGATTTGCCCTGTTTCTGTCAATGATAGTTTTCGAGTGGTACGATTAAGCAAGCGCGTCCCAAGATGCGTCTCTAAATCAGCCATGTAACGAGTGACTACCGCATTGGACACCTCCAGCGATAACGCGGCACGGGCAAAGCTCCCTAGCTCGACTACCTTAGAAAAAATACGCATCGATTGCAAGCGATCCATTTTTCAAGCCCCTTATTGTTTCGTATTCCGCAATAGTATATTACTGATTACCACCTTTCTTGTTCAATCCGAAAAGCCTACACTCCTTTCATCGGTGTGCAGTGCAACATAAATAGCGCATCGAAGCCAAATCCTCAGGCATGTTGCAGTTGGCATCGGAAGTGAATGGTGTAGGTTTTAATTCACTTCTCATGCAAATTGAGACCGGCATATGCCGAGCCAGGATTGGTCCAACGATGAGTTACCACTTACTTAATTTGATTACTGGAGAATGAACATGAATGCGAAACAAATATTTGCTGCTGTTAGCCTGATCGCTTTGACAACTAGCGCTGCTTTTGCTGCAGATGCGACAACGTCCACAAAAACTCGTGCTGAAGTCGTCGCTGAGTTGGCACAAGCCCGCGCAGCTGGCGAGCAAGTTGGCGGTCAAGAATTTGCCTGGTTTGTAGCGCCGAAAAGCACAACTGCAACAGCAAGCACTACAAAAGACCAAGCTGACTCTAAATTAGAAACAGCTAAAGCAGCAAAAGCTAAAACTAGCACTACTGAATAAGTCAAAGTTAAGCTGATGTAAGTGTTAACTCAGGCTTACATCTGCTTTAACTCAGTTTTTACTTCTGGCAAATATCGCCAGAGCGTTAGAAAACTTTGAGCAGATCAGATGTTAAAACGCCACCTTAAGGTGGCGTTTTGCTTTTATATAGAACATTATTTTCCTCCACAAAAAAATACTCCCACCTAGTAATATTAAGTTGTCCATAGAATTACCGGACAATAAGGCGATTTTAACAATATTTATGGGGAGTATATGAATACTGCCCAACTTTCATCTTACAAGAAGCAGTAAATACGGCCTTAATGCCTGCAATACAACAGCGCAGTGTGCGGTATCAATTTTTTAGGAGTGCCGCTTTTAGAAGCCATACTATTAGAGTGCACAAACTATCTCTTAGTTATCCCTTACTAACGGCATTTGTGTATTCTTGCGCAACACCAACACTTTTAGTAAAGCGTCCCATGCCAAACCCACATTATCCACACTTGCTCGCCCCGCTGGATCTCGGCTTCACGACTCTGCGTAACCGTACCATCATGGGTTCTATGCATACGGGTTTGGAAGACCGCTTTTATAATTATCACAAACTAGCAGAGTATTTTCGTGAAAGAGCGCGTGGTGGCGCAGGTCTGATCGTCACTGGCGGCATCTCACCCAACCGGCGTGGCTGGTTGTTGCCATTTGGCGGCACCATGAATAGCCTTGCCGATATCTGGAATCATAAAAAAGTCACCCGCGCCGTGCATGAAGAAGGCGGCAAGATTGTGATGCAAATCCTGCACTCTGGTCGCTATGGTTACCAACCCTTCGTCGTTTCCGCCTCGGCGAAAAAATCGCCAATCTCCCTGTTTAAGCCCAAAGCGCTGACCGAGAGCGGCATCGAAAGTACCATACGAGCTTATGTACGCTGCGCCAGACTGGCACAAAAATCCGGCTATGACGGGGTTGAAATCATGGGCAGCGAAGGCTATTTGCTCAACCAATTTCTGTGCGCCCGCACCAACCTGCGCCAGGACCGCTGGGGCGGCAGCATCGAAAACCGCATGCGTCTGCCAGTCGACATCGTCCGTCGCGTACGCGCTGCTGTCGGTAGCAACTTCATCATCATGTATCGCCACTCTATACTCGATCTTGTCGAAGGCGGTAACAGCTGGCAAGAAGTGGTAGAAGTAGCGCAGGCGCTAGAGCAAGCTGGTGTGAATATTCTCAATACTGGTATCGGCTGGCATGAAGCCCGCGTGCCTACAATCGTCACCTCGGTACCGCGCGCGGCATTCGCCAGCGTCGCTGGTCGCCTGAAAAAAGCGGTGTCGATTCCCGTAGTCGCCTCCAATCGTATCAACATGCCTGACCAGGGCGAGGCGATTATTGCGCGCGGCGATGCCGACATGGTATCGATGGCACGACCGTTTTTAGCCGATCCAGAATTTGTCAACAAAGCCGCCGCTGGGCACGCCGATACCATCAATACCTGCATCGCCTGCAATCAAGCCTGTCTTGATCATACCTTTTCGAACAAACGTGCCTCCTGTCTGGTCAACCCGCGAGCCGGACATGAGACCGAATTACGCTATATCAAAACCATCAGGCGCAAACGCGTTGCCGTCATCGGCGCAGGCCCAGCGGGATTATCTGCCGCCACTGTCGCCGCCGAATGTGGGCATGATGTGACCTTGTTCGACAGTAGCGACAGCATCGGCGGCCAGTTTAAAATCGCCATGCAAGTGCCGGGTAAAGAAGAGTTTGCAGAAACCTTGCGCTACTTCGGTAAGAAAATCACCTCGACAGGTGTCAAACTCCAATTGAACCAACGCGTCACCCGCGAGCAATTGTTATCACAAAGTTTTGATGACATTATCGTCGCCACCGGCATCGTGCCACGCACGCCTAAATTAGAGGGCGTCGCTCATCCCAAAGTTTTATCCTACATTGACGTCCTGCTGCATAAAAAACCGGTAGGCAAACGCGTTGCGGTCATCGGCGCAGGCGGCATCGGCTTTGATGTCGGCGAATACTTATTGCACGACCCGGCAGTCGCCTTGCCAGTGAGCTTGCAACACTGGTTTGCCGAATGGGGCGTTGACCCACAAGCGCATAGCAACGGCGGTCTGATCACACCAGAGCCCGCACATCCGTATCGCCAGATTTATCTCTTGCAACGCAAAGCCAGCAAAGTTGGCGCAGGCCTCGGTAAAACTTCAGGCTGGGTACATCGCGCTACATTACAACGCAATGGCGTAGAAATGCTGGCGGGCGTTGAGTATCTAAAAATTGACGATCAGGGTTTACACATCACCGTCAACGGTCAAGCACGCGTACTGGAAGTCGATAACGTCATTCTCTGCGCGGGGCAAGAATCATTGACTGTACTGATGCCAGACAAGCCTACGGATCAAAGTCCAAGGTTTCATAAAATTGGCGGTGCGGCATTGGCATCGGAACTGGATGCGAAGCGGGCGATTAAAGAGGGTGCTGAATTGGCTGTTAGTTTGTAGTTGTACAGATTTGTATAAAATTACAGCCCCAAGTGTATCTGCACATTGCAAAATAGGTAGTATAACTACATTCAATAAAGCAATTTAAAGCTATAGATCTACTCACTCAAGCAATCTTTGCTGGCTTACCTGTGCTTACCTGACAGATCCAGCAATTTTCTGGACGTCGCCAGAAAAATCTCCTCCTCCAAGCTGATTATTAAGAACCTTAGTTTCGCAAGAACTAAGCTTCAATCTGGCCGAAGACTTATCTAAAAAGCAAATCAGTCATTTGGCAAATCCACATAAAAAGATTAACTTTTTAATAAATAAAGTGAGATGTTTTTTGTAACTTAATAATACAAAACGCATCATATCGTACTGGCTCTTGTTATTTTTTGATCTTAAAAACCTCACTAAAAACCCCGAATAATTATTATTTTTTTAATATCAAAAATAATAATTATTATGAAGATAATTTCAAATTAACTATATAAAAATACGTTTAATTTTATAAATTCAATTAAATTAAGAATTTTATCCTTTAAAAAAATGAAGTAAATAAGTTATAAAAAAGATAGCTTAAGGCCTAAATAAATCAAGTAAATAATAAAAACTGTATCTGAAATGTAAATAAAGCGTTGTATTTTTGGATGTTGTTTGTGAGTACGTTTATTGACAGCCTTCTTGCAGAAATGCTCCCATGCTTCATCAAGAAATTTTGGCGAATTTGTTTACATGCGAGTGTCGAAAAACTTGGTTTTATTTACAAAATATCGTACGAGAAAAGTTTGAGAAGTTGAAAAATTCGTACATCAACCATCCTTAGGAGTTTAATAATGATTAAAGAAAAAATTCTGTCTCGATCAGTCAGAATCATATTCTCAAGCAGCATAGCAGTGAGCTTAGGTTTGCTAACACAACCTGCTTTCTCCCAAGAGGAAACTACGGCGCAAAGAGTTGAAATTACCGGTTCATCAATTAAACGAGCAGAAAAAGAAGCTTCGTTGCCGGTTCAGGTCGTCTCCCGCGAAGATATCCAAAAACTAGGCGTTACCTCCTCAGAACAATTGTTAAGCTCACTAACTGCGAATAGTGCCGTGGGCGGAACAACAACCGCACAAGGTGCTGGCGCATCAACTTACGGCTTGGCAAGTGCGAGTTTGCGCAGCTTGGGTGCAAATAAAACATTAGTATTAGTGAACGGTCGTCGTCTGGCTAACTATGCAACCGACGGCACTACGGTCGACATCAACTCCATTCCGCTGTCACAAGTTGACCATGTGGAAATTTTAAAAGATGGCGCATCAGGCGTATATGGATCAGACGCCATCGGCGGAGTAATTAACTTTATTCTGCGTAAGAATTTTGTTGGTTTGGAAGCAACTGGCTACGCTAGTGGCAGCACTGCAGGTGGCGGTCAAACTCAAAAAGCTGGTGTGATTTGGGGGTTCGGTGACTACGACAAAGATCGTTTCAACATCATGCTTTCTGCAGACCTGTCAAAAGACACTCCAATATATGGAAGTCAGCGCTCTTATGCGAATCATACTTCAGACGAAGTAAATGGCTTATTTGATCAAAGTGCGACACCAAGCGGAGCATTGCGTAGCTTTGACCCAAACACTACAGCGAATGCTGGTGGTGTTATTCCAAATAGTTTGAATTCACAAGGAGCAGGACTGGGCAACCCTCTTTCTCCCGGTAACTGCGGACAAAATGGCAGCTACTATGCTGCTGCGGAAGGTACCTGTCGCTTTAATTCCTCTCCATTTGTTCCGCTGACACCAGATATTCAGCGTAGTACCGTTGCAGGGTCGTTTCGATTCAAATTGACAGAAAAAGACGAATTTTTTATTGACGCGTTCGCGTCACACACTGTAACGAAAAGGGCGGAACAACCCTCACCATATAGCGTGTCGTTCTTAGCAACCGACAATAAATTTGCAACTCAAAATGTCTATCCAGCAATTATAATTTCACCGACGAGTCCTTATTACCCGAGCTCGTATCTGGCGGCTAACCATCCAGAGGTATTGGGACAACCCGTAACAGTGAGCTACCGCGCGTTTGATGGTGGTGGCCGTGAACAATCCGATACAGCAAACCAAGGACATTTTGTTTCGGGTTTTCGCGGTACGGTAAAAGACTATGATTACGACATTGCTTACTCCCACAATTCAAGCAGTGTATCTGAGGCAACTCAGGCTGGTTATCAAAATCAGGTAGCGTTAGCACAGCTTTTAAGCAATAACAATTCTTTTAATCCATTCGTTCAGTATCAAAATCCAGCTTTAGCAGCTCAAATCAAGGCTACTAATTATGTTGGTAACATGTTGACATCGACATTGGGAACGGATTCCCTGGACGGAAAGATTTCAGGCGAATTATTTAAATTACCCGCAGGTATGGTTGACTTCGCTGTTGGAGCGTCTGTTCGTAATGAGACCATGGACTTTGTGCCAAGCGCAGCTTTTCAGTCCGGAGATATTTCAGGTTATGGCGGTCAAGCTTTACCACTAAGCGCCTCACGCCACTCCTCATCTATATTCGGTGAACTCGCAATTCCTATTGTGAAAATGCTTGAGGCTGATTTGGCGCTAAGAACAGATAAATATCCTAACGCTACTTCAACTAATCCTAAAATTAGTTTCCGCTTACAACCTGTATCACAGCTCTTAATTCGTGCGTCTTATGGCACAGGGTTCCGCGAACCAGCTCTTCCAGAACTATACACGCAGCAAACTGTAGGCACTACTGCGAGTTTTAAAGATCCTGTAACTGGCGTAAAAAATCAATTCACTCAATTAAACGGTGGCAACCCGAATCTGAAACCTGAAAAATCTGAACAATCGTCTGTAGGTTTTGTACTTGACGTTACTAAAGATTTATCAATGAGTGTTGATTACTGGAAAATTAATGTAAGTAACTTGGTAACGGCCCTAGACCCACAATTTATCGTGCAACAAGCAGCTGGTGGCAACGCAGCTTACACTGGCTTAGTTCAACGTGACAGCGCGGGTAATATCACTCAAATTTCTGCACTAAATTTAAATGCGGGAGGAATGAAAACTGCTGGTGTCGACGTTGATGTGAAATGGCGTTTATTAAAATCCCCAGAGTACGGTAATTTTTCGGCGCATTTGAACGGTACATACACTAATAAATTTGACTTTACGTTACCTGACGGCACCGTACAACCTAGTGTTGCATCCTCATTGGATGTCAACGGTGCGCCGTTAAATGCAGTGAACGGTGGGGGCATTATTTTCCGCTGGAGACATCAATTAGAAATGGATTGGAGCAAAGCCGCCTATGGTGTGTCTTTGATTCAAAATTATCAATCGGGTTATGCGGATAACGTTCCTCAAGGTTTCTCAAGCCAAACAACACCAAATAAAGTTGGCTCATTCCAAACTTGGGATTTGCAGGCTTCTTATACTGGGTTCAAAAACTTGACTCTACGTTTAGGTGTTAAAAACTTGTTAGATAAAGAACCTCCTTTGGCAATTACGCTTGGTCAGTATTTCCAAACTGGCTATGATCCATCGTACTATGATCCACATGGTCGCGTAATTTACACTACAGCAACATATAAATTTTAATTAATTGCTTTTAGCGTAAAACTAGAAACGCACTATCTGGTTTTCTACGTTTAAGTTAATGAAAAATTTAGTAATATATTTTATGCTCTGTCCTGAAATCGGGTTATCGACTGAGGTTTTTTCTCTGAAGAGATTTTCGCCCTGTTTAAACGGTTTTAGCAAATAGACGCCCGGTGCACCGCATCGGGCGTTTTCTATTTCAGCGCCAGATCTGATCCTTCATTATTCTAAATATACTTAAGGGAGACGCAGGCCAAATAAAAAGTCTCTAAGTATTCGGTTTTTTAGCATTCCAAAAACTATTTTGTGTATATTAAATTGCCTCCAGTAAAGCTGGAGGTTTATTTCTGCAGCGCCTCAACGTTACTGGGCGTAACCCATGATCCTCTAGAGCGGTCACAGTCTTAATTTCATTTTATCTTAGCGATCATCTATTATGTATATTCGCTACGAACTTGCACTACAGTGTCCGGGAATTTAACGCTCGAAGAGATAAACTCGGCGCTCCATACGTCGACGTGGTTTTCTATATCCTAATAAGCAGCGTCGATATCAGCCAAAGGCACCGGACGCAAACTTTGTTTCATTACAGCCTGAGTAGAAGCAATATAATCACGCTGTAACTAAAGACGGGCATGCTAACGATATGGGTACAGCTCATAATCACCTAAATATAAGGCTTCCATATAGGCAACAGCAGCAGATGTCTCGTTGTCGAATTAAGGTGAATGTCAAAAAACGTAGGCCGTATAAGTCAACGCTGCTCAACGCGGTCGGTATGACATCGCGTTGATCTGCACACTCTATCCAATTGATGGCTTGGGTTTGGCGACGGGAGAAGTCTAATTTCTCGTAGACGCTTTGAATATGTACTTCGACAACCTCGCAAATGCGCTCGAACAGGGACTTATTTATAATTAGCTTGAAGATTTAGCGGTTCTTTTGCGGAAGTCGCTTCCGTAAAACGGACACTGCCGGCACTGAGAGGAAGTTCTGACAAATTTCAAAGCGATAGCGTTAAGAACCCCGCGGGCAGACTGATAAACTGGCGGTAGGCGCCTGACTGTCGTCACAAGGTGGCTTTGTGACGACAGTCAGGCGTTTTGCATACTGGTGCCAGCAATGATTTTAAGATAGTTGGAGAGCTACAACAACAACTCACTAACATCGATATTACTTTTGATATACGGTAGTGAGCTTCAGAGTAAACATTTGATGTCCTTGCCGTAAGTAATTAATTTGTAATCGACGCCTGGCACATCAATCGGCTCTTTTGAGCGGCGCGCATAATTTTTAGAATTAAGGGTACGCCATAATTAGCTCACGATGGGTTCTTGCAGAAGTTGACCTCGACGTTCCGAGCGGTTACACGGGATGGTGACTTTCACCAAAGAGGTGCCGTGTCATCGTGTTCGTTGTCGACTCCGCGATCGATCAAATAACCGAATATGAAGATACTTCTATAAATCATTGCTACACATTAGCATCTTGCCAAATCAAAACATTAGTGTCACATATTAAGATATATAGCATTGTAAGTACTCGGGCGTTTTCGTTTTTGACCGAACTCGAATGCTATTTAAAATAGTGTAGATGGCCCTTACGATTATTTTAAGGATATATTTCTATTTTTTTTCATCGTATAAAACCGATTGGCTCAATTTCTATGCATCATTTAACGACCAAATTAGTTGCAAATATATGGCTAAGATAACAATTACAGTTGTAACAATATGTAATTAATTATTTGCACCAAAAATCATCTTGGGAAATATATCTATTTTCAATCATGCAAAAAAGTTGTTAATTAATATTATGTTAATTTTAATTTTTGGAAATTTAGTATAAGAAAATTTAATTAAATAAGAATAAAACAAAAATTTAATTTCGTTTAAACCAAAATATCTATTAATTAATCTTGAAATGCTCAAATTTCGAACATTTGCCGAATTTTTTAGTGCGCCGCACAAAAAAAATCATCAGTCGATAACTTTTATAGTTTTCATAAAAATTATCTGTTGTTTTTCAGGGAGCCTAGAAACCTCCTAGATTGACACTCATAACCTCAAAATGTTCACATGAGATATGAATATTTTTTTGATGGGTTTGCTTACATTTGTAAGATTGAAAAAAATCTTACTTACATATGTGTAACAACAATGTGATTCGATAAATTGTTGCAATGCTCTTGTTAAATTATATTCGGTAAAAAGATTTATTTATCAGCCGGCGGATACTCTAAAAAATCAGAATATTCAGCTGCGCAATATTGTGTATCGCTTTATTGAACGACATTATTAGGAAATCACATGTCTAAAAAAAATCTAGTTTTTAATAAGACGTTGGTTGCGCGTGCGCTAACGATCGCATTTGGTGTGGGCGTAATTACCGTTGGTATTGCTCCGAGTGTCATGGCGCAATCTAATGCTGCAGGTACTGTGTTCGGAAAAGTAAGTCTTGGGTCTGCTACGTCAGTAGTTTTAAAAAATACAGATACAAACTTGACCCGCACAGTGTTAGTTGACGCGACAGGTAAATTCCAAGCAACAGCGTTGCCAAATGGACATTACAAAGCAACTTTGATGAAAGAGAGTACCGCATTAGGCTCCACTGACCTCGATGTTTTAGCTGGACAAGGTGTTGAGGCTAATTTCGGAACCGCTGCCTCAGGCGTTCAATCGATCGAAGTTTCTGCTCGCCGCAGTCGTATCGACGTGTCCAATGCAACTAATGGTGCAACGTTCACCGCCAAGGAACTCGCAAAAATACCCGTAACACAATCTGTCGCAGGCATCATTCAGTTAGCCCCTAATACAACGAAAGCAGACTCCCGTTATGCCGGTGGTGCAAGTTTCGGTGGTGGTGGTGCATCTGAGAATGCCTATTATATTAATGGTTTCCCCGTGACTAATCCGTTGACACAGTTAGGTTCCTCAGAGCTTCCATTTGGTGCAATTAGCCAAGCTCAGATCTTGACAGGCGGTTTTGGTGCTGAATTTGGCCGATCTATCGGCGGCGTTGTTAATGTAACCACAAAAAGTGGTACTAATAATTGGGAAGCTGGTGCTTACGCAAGTATCACACCAAACGCTTTGCGATCTACACCATTAGATATTTACTATCCTAAAACTGGTGCAGCAGAAAATAAAGGTACAGATGGAACTTTATATCTACGACGCCATGACAACACGAATGAGGAAAAGAAAGTCGGTGCTTACATTGGTGGACCAATCATTCAAGACAAATTATTCATGTTTTTGGCCGTTGAGGATACTAAAACTAAGTCAACTGGTGTAGTTGGTTCTACAGCAAGTAGCTCAATTGGTACCAACGGGTATTCTGAGACACAAGATGAAGTTCAGCGCTACATGGGTAAGTTCGATTGGAATATTACCGATGATCATCGTTTAGAATTAACTTTGATCGGTGATAAACCAACTACCGACCAACAATTATATGGTTATAACTACGCTACGGGACAGTCAAATGGCAAACTCTCGAGCTCTGGGCACTATACCAACATAGACAATGTCACTCCTTCGACTGGTGCTGACGTACAGATCTTGAAATATACGGGTAATCTTACGCAGGATCTGACACTAACAGCACTTGTTGGTCAAAGTAAGAGTAAACATATCAACTCGTTTGATGGATACGACGTAAGTCAGCAACTGTTCCAAGTTGGTGCACCTCCCTCAGCTCGTGTACCAGGAATAACATACACCAACCCACAAGCACTAACTGGTACAGTATCGCCAGCAGGCGCTGAGGACACGGTGAAATCTTATCGTCTTGATCTAGAGTATAAGTTAGGCCAACATACAATCCGTGCTGGTATGGATAGTAACAAACTGTCATCACAAAATGCAGGTGACTTAACGGCAGGTGGTGGAATTTGGACGTACGGCCATGTTGCGGACCCATTTAAACCAATCACGCTAACCGGTCAGTCCGGTGTGATTGTGGGTAACGGCGGTGGCTATGGTGCTCAAGGTTACTATGTTCGTAAGCAAATTTTTAGCGATGCAACTTCTGCCTATTCCGATCAATCAGCTCAATATATTGAAGATCGCTATCAAGTAACAAAAGACGTGTTGATCACTTTAGGTTTGCGTGACGAGCAATACAAAAATCGGAATGGTGATGGTGAGACTTTCTTAGAAATAAAAAACCAGTTGCAACCTCGACTGGCTGCAGTTTGGGATGTCAATGGTGATTCTTCAACTAAAATCTTTAGTAGCTTAGGTCGTTACAGCGTTCAAATCCCTACACATCTAGCAGTTCGTGGAGCAAGTCGTTCCAGCTATTTGCGTCAATACTACACGTATACAGGTGTGGACGCGAATGGTGTTCCGACAGGTACGAACCCTATTACTGGTGTTCTCTCACCAGATAACGAATTTGGCCAAGCTAAATTAGCACAAACAGTTGCCGCTCTTGATATGAAGCCAAACATGCAAGACGAGCTTACTTTGGGTTTCGAAAAAGCTTTTTCTTCTGACTTGAATTTCGGTGCTAAGGTTACGTATCGTAAGTTGCGTGCAACCATTGACGACTTCTGTGATCAAAGACCGTTTGATAAATGGGCAGCGAGAAACAATGTTGATGAATCAAATTGGGGTGGATTTAACTGCGCATCATTCAATCCGGGTGAAGACAATACGTTTTTAGTCGATTTTGCTGGTACTGGAAAAAATTTAACGAAAGTTAAACTGACCGCCGCAGAACTCGGATTCGATAAAGCAGAACGTACTTACACTGCAGTCGATTTATTTGCTGAGCATCCATATCGCAGCGGCTGGTACGGTAAAGTGAACTACACCTGGTCGCGTAGTAAAGGCAACACAGAAGGTCAAACCTTGTCAGACGTAGCGCAAACAGACGTTTCTGCTACTCAAACTTGGGATCATTATGAAATCATGCAGTATGCAAATGGCCTACTACCAAATGATCGTACTCACCAAATCAAAGCATATGGTTTCTATGATTTGACTCCGCAGTTAAGTGTAGGTGGTAATTTGTTGATTGCGGCTGGTCGTCCGAAGAACTGCTTAGGTACTTATCCACAAGCATTGCAAGCCAATGATCCCGGATTCCCTGACTACGGCTCTGCCTACCACTATTGCAACGAGTTGCCATCGCCACGCGGTAGTGTCGGCAATCTGCCTTGGGATGTACGCTTAGATATGAACTTTGCTTACAAGTTAGAACAAGTCAAAGGTTTGCAATTTAAAATAGATATCTTTAATGTATTTAATAAACAAACTGTTCAAACAATTGACGAAACTTATAATTTGGATGCTACAACAGTATCTTCAACTTATGGCCGTACGATTAGTTACACAGCCCCACGCAGTGCAAGGTTGGCAGTGCAATACGATCATAAGTTTTGATCTAAGTTAATAAATAAGCAACAGTGATGTCCCGGCCTGAAGTAGGGTACAGATTTAAGTTTTCTCTCTGAAGAGATTTCCGCCCTGTTTCAACGGTTTTAGCAACAGACGCCCGATGCAATGCACCGGGCGTTTTTGTCTTATCTCGCCAGATCTAATACACAATATTGCGTAGCTTAACTGTAAGCGTCCAACCCCACCATCTTTTCAGAAGGCAGGTACGGTGTTAAGTGCGGAGCGGCAGCAATTCATCAATGCGGCTGTTTGGGCAGGTAG